>JAQULS010000043.1 GCA_028749235.1 Acidobacteriota bacterium
CCTTCCTGAGCAGGGCGGGCGTCATGGTCTCGACCTGGGGCAGGACGAGCAGGCGATAGCTCATGCCGTCCGGAAGAACCAGGCGGCCGTCCTTGACCGACATGCGTGTCAGCAGGGCCTCGGGCGGGCACAGGTCGAAGTTGTAGCCCGTCCGGTCGCGGGCCTCGTCCCGGTTGTCCGAGTTGCGGGCGAAGAAACGCTTCTGGATGCCGATGGACTGGGGCGAGCCTTCCGGAGTGAGATAGCAGACATCGGCCGTAAAGAGCCCCTGACGCAGGAGATACTGGCAGCGGGCCAGGTACTCGTGCCAGGCCGTCGACAGGTTCCACCAGCTTTGGGTCCGCTCGTAGTGCAGGCCCCATGGCCCCATGGCCAGGCCCGGCTTGACGTTCGGCCAGGGCTGCATGGCGTAGCGGTGGAAGACGAAGCGGTTGATGCCCTCGGCGAAGGCCCAGTCCCCGATCTCCTTGATCTTGGCCGGGTGGAGGAGCCAGCGCTCCTCGTCGGTCGAGGTGAACGATTCGGCCCCGATGATTCTCTTGCCGTAGATGTGGCCCGCGGAGGTCATCTCGGTGCAGGTGAAGCCGAAGCCGTAGGGCTGGCCGCTGCCGAACCAGATCGGCCAGAACTCGCCCATCGGCTCGTCCGCCCGGCCGCCGTAGGCCAGCTCGTCCGTGGGGCAGGTCGTGTAGGCCTCGATCGAGAGCCGCAGGCCGCGCCCGGCGGCCAGCTTCTGCAGGCCGCCGGCGTAGCGGTCCAGCACCAGCTCGGAGATCGTCTGCCGGAAATCCCAGAGGAAGCGCTCCGAGACGCCGCGTCCGTCCACGAGGCGCCCGGACAGCACCGGCAGAAAAGGCAGCGGATCGTAGCCGCGTCGGCGCCGGAACTCCTGGGCGAAGTCCTTGGTCCAGTTCTGGGTGTTCGTCTCCCAACTGTCGATGTGGACGGAGACGAACGTCTTGCCGGTCCGCTCGCCCACGGCGTCGGCCAGGGGGCCGAGGAAGCCGTCGAAGTGGGCCTTGATCGCCTCCAGGCTCATCTTGTCGCAGTCCAAGCCGCGGCCCGACGCCGGGGCCGGCGCGTTTTCCTTGCCGGTCGGCGTGTGGCCGAAGCGGAGGATGGTCCATTCGCCCGCCGGCACGTCCCAGGCGATCTTCCCGGCGGCGTCCATGAGGCCGGTCAGGTCGACGATCCGATCCCGGGCGATCGTTTCGCCGGCCGCCGGCTCGGGCCAGGCCGCCCGCGTCGGCAGGGTGCTCGAGCGGCCGTTGTAGTGGAACTCCGTGGCCAGTTCCGCGGTCTTGTAACGGAGGCCGTCGATCCCGGCCGCTCCCGCCGGCGGAGCGGGGAAGGCCAGAACCCGGATGTCCCGGTAGTAGCCGGCGATTGTTTCGGGGGCGGGAAGAGCCCCCTCGAAGCGCTTCGGCCCGCGGACCGCGGTCTCCGACCAGACGACCTTCTGGGCGGCCAGCTCGGGCGTGACCCAGGGGCCGCCGCTGCCGCACCAGCCGGCGTCGTTGTTCATGTTCACTTCGAGGCCGAGCCGCTCCGCCTCGGAGCAGACGAAGGCGAAGAGCTTCCGCCATTCGGGCCCGCCGAAGGCCACCGGTCCCTGCGGCGCGCTCTGGTCCACTTCCATGATCAGGACCCCGCCGATCCCCGCCCGCTTCATGGCCTCGAGGTCCGCGGTGATGCCCTCGCGGGTGATGTTGCCGTTCGACCAGAACCAATAGACCCAGGGCCGGGCCGACGGCGGCGGTGTCGCGAAGCTCCGGCTCAGATCGGCGGCGGGTTTTGAACCGCAGCCCGTCGTTAGAGCGGAAATGAAGAGCCCCGCCAGGACGGCGGCGGCGAGCGGTTTGTGGGACATGGCGCGATCTCCCTTAGACGGATGAGGCGATATTCCGGCCGGGCGGCGGCCATCTTCCCGCCCCGGGAACGCGCGGCCGTTCCCGATGGTCCGGAATGATATCCCCGGCCATGAGGCGAAAGCAAGGATGCCGGCCCGCCTCCCGGCCTCGGCCTGAGGCGTGTTGACGCCGAAGGGCCGCCGCAATATAGTTAACCCCTGCGAAACCGATCGCACCACATCCCCAAGGGAGGAGACTCATGACGACGCGCCGTGAATTCTTAGGAACGGCGGCGGCCGCGGCCGCCGGCGTTATGGTCGTGCCCCGCCACGTTCTCGGCGGCAAGGGCTACACCGCTCCGAGCGACAAGTTGAACATCGCCGGCGTGGCCGTGGGCGGCAAGGGCTTCTCGGACGTGCAGGCGGCCAGCACCGAGAACATCGTCGCCCTCTGCGACGTCGACGACGAGAAGATGGCCGCTTTCCTGAAATCCGACCAGCACACTCCCGAACGGCGGGCCATGTACGAGAAGGCCGCCAAGTACAACGACTGGCGGAAGATGCTCGACCAGGTCAAGGACATCGATGCCATCACCGTCTCGACACCCGACCACAACCACGCCGTCATCGCCATGGCGGCCATGAAGCGGGGCAAGCACGTCCTCATCCAAAAGCCGCTGACCCACACCATCAAGGAAGCCCGGATGCTGGAGGAAGAGGCCAAGAAGCGCAACCTGGTCACCCAGATGGGCAACCAGGGCCACTCCATGGAGGGAGCCCGCCTGGTCTGCGAATGGATCGCCGATGGGGCCATCGGCGACGTGTCCGAGGTCCATGTCTGGACCAACCGGCCGATCTGGCCGCAGGGGGTGGAAGCCCCCAAGGAGATCCCCTCGGTCCCGACCAACCTGAACTATGACGTCTGGCTGGGCCCCGCCCCCTGGCGGCCTTACCACCCTGCCTTCAGCCACTTCGTCTGGCGGGGCTGGTGGGACTACGGCACCGGCGCCCTGGGCGACATGGGCGCCCATCTCATCGACCAGCCGTTTTGGGCTCTCAACCTGGGCCACCCGCTGACCGTGCAGGCCAGCTCCACCCAGTTCAACAAGGACTCCTACCCGCAGGCCGAGATCGTCACCTATACCTTCCCGGCCCGGGGCAAGATGGGCCCGGTCAAGATGATCTGGTACGACGGCGGCCTCACCCCGCCCCGGCCCGAACTCCTGGACAAGGGCCGGATGATGGGCGACGACGGCGGCGGCTGCCTGTTCGTGGGCAGCAAGGGCATGCTCATGTGCTCGACCTACGGCGGGAATCCGCGCCTCCTGCCCGAAAAGCTGATGCAGGACTACAAGCGGCCGGACAAGACCATCCCCCGCTCGCCCGGCATCATGGAGGAGTGGGTCGCGGCCATCAAGGCCGGCAAGAAGTCGACGACCGACATCCCGACCTACTCGGGTCCTCTGACCGAGGTCATGCTGCTGGGCGTCGTGGCCCTGCGGTTCAAGGACAGCAAGACGATCCTGCAGTGGGATCCGGTCAAGATGGAATTCCCGAACCTGCCCGAAGCCAATCCGTTTATCCATAAGACATACCGCGAGGGCTGGTCGCTCTGATTATGGAGATCAAGCGGGGTGGCGGTCTCCGCTGCCCCGCTTTTTTTTTGTCGAACGCGGCCGGGCCGGCCGGCCGACAGAGGAGGGGAGAATGAAAAAAAGCGCCATGATCGCCATCGCCGTCGTGTCGACTCTCGGCTTGATCGGCTCGTTGGTCGGCCAGTCCAATCCGCGGGCCAATGAAATCCAGAAATGGGCCGTCCACGACGAGACGAGGCCGATGCCCTCCGTCGTGGATCCCGGCCCGGCGGGCCCTCCCGCGCCCGCCCCCTCGGACGCCGTCGTCCTGTTCGACGGCACGAGCCTGTCGCAGTGGATGACGGCCAAGGGCGAGCCGGCCAAGTGGAAGGTCGAGAACGGCTACATGGAAGTGGCCAAGGGGACGGGCGAGATCCGGACCCGATCCCGTTTCGGCGACTGCCAACTCCACGTCGAGTGGGCTTCGCCGGCCGAGGTTCTCGGCTCGAGCCAGAGCCGCGGCAACAGCGGCGTCTTCCTGATGGGGACCTACGAGGTTCAGGTTCTGGATTGCTACGACAACAAGACTTACGCCGACGGGATGACCGCGTCGCTCTACGGCCAATATCCGCCGCTCGTCAACGCCTGCCGCAAGCCTGGCGAATGGCAGACCTACGACATCGTCTTCATCGCCCCCCGCTTCGACAAGGCCGGCCAGCTTGTCAGCCCTGCCCGGATGACGGTCTTTTGGAACGGCATCCTCGCCCACAACGACCAGGAGCTTACGGGCCCGACCGCGCATATGGCCCGGCCGCCCTACGCGGTCCACGCCGACCACCTGCCGATTGCCCTTCAGGACCACGGCAACCCCGTCCGTTTCCGCAACATCTGGATCCGCGGTTTATAACCTTTAGGGGTCAGGTCTAGAGATTCAAGATTCGACCCCGTTTGTTAACGAAATGACAACCTCGGTTGTCAGAAATCTTGAATCTCTAGACCTGACCCCCAACGAGGAGGAGATCGATATGACTCAAAAACGCATAATGAAATCGGCCGGACTGGCGGCCTTGTTCCTGGCCGCCACGGTCCTGACCGCGGCCCCGTCCGCGCCGCAGAATCTTCCCGGCGCCGGGAAAAAAGTCCTGATCGTCTGGGGCGGCTGGGACGGCCACGAGCCCAAACAGTGCGTCGATATCTTCGCCCCCTGGCTCAAGGAACAGGGCTTTGACGTCGAGATCGCCAACACCCTGGACGCCTATAACGACGGGGCCAAGCTCAAGGGGCTCAACCTGATCATCCAGATCGTCACCATGTCCACGATCACGGGCGACCAGGAGAAGAACCTGGAGGAGGCCGTTAAAAGCGGCGTCAGCCTGGCCGGGTGGCACGGCGGGATGGCCGACTCCTTCCGCAACAACACCGAGTACGAGTTCATGGTCGGCGGCGCCTGGGCCGCCCATCCGGGCGGGGTCATCGACTACGACGTCGACGTCACCAATCATACCGATCCCATCACCAAGGGCCTGACCGGATTTCACATGAAATCCGAGCAGTATTACATGCTGGTCGATCCCAACGTCGAAGTTCTGGCCACGACGACCTTCAGCGGCAAGGCTGCTTCTTGGACGACGGGCGCCGTAATGCCAGTCGTCTGGAAGAAGATGTATGGTCAGGGCCGGATCTTCTACACCTCGCTCGGCCACGTTTCGGGCGACTTCAAGGTGCCGCAGGCGCTGGAGATCGTCAAGCGGGGCCTCCTCTGGGCGGCACGAGTACCCGGAACGGGCAACGATCCTCAATCGACCAATCCCTATAAGAGCCTGTTGAAATAACCTGCAAAACCTCGTGCAGTCCTCGACAGGACAGTTGCTTCAACGGTCCTCGCGAGGGCGGCACGAGTGCCCGGAACGGGCGATGATCCCAAGCCGACCAACCCCTATGTCCCGCTGCTTAATAGACAGTCTGTTTAATCCGCCAAGCCGGAAACGTCTTCCTTCTTAGCCGCCTTGACCCCTTCCTGGGGCATGGGTCGGCGGACCTCGGACGTCGCGACGAACTTGGCCACGACATCCTTCGTCCCCGCGATTGCGAGCTGATCGAAGAGAAAGGCGAAGGTCTTCTCCAAGTCGGCCCCGATGGCCGCCCGGACATCCTCGGGCAGCGACCAGAACTTCTCCTTGAACGGGCCGACGGCCTTCTTGCGGGCCTTGTAAATGAACTGGGCCTCGGAGTCCTTGGCCTTGCGCTCGTCGGCGGCATGGACCTTGACCCACTCCACGATCTCCGTTTTGAGGCCTTCGGGCACGGCCGGGTGGTCCAGGATCAGGGTCTGGAAGGCCGTGGCCAGATGGACCTCGCAGGCGGCGACCTCGACGAACTTGTGGAAGGCCGCGTCGGGCAGGGTGCTGGCCCCGTGCTGGACCGCGCCCGCCATGCCGTAGGCCTTGCGGGCCCGCTCGCTGACGGTCCGCAGGGTTTCGAAGTCGATCGAGACCTTGGCCAGCGTGCCGTCCGGCAGGACGACGCCGCCGTGGCTGGTGCCGGTCTGGATGCTGATCTTGCTGATGCCCGTCCGGCCGGCGCCGCGGGCGTTGAACCCGGCCATGAAGGCGTCCAGATCCTCGGGCGTGCTGTTCTTCAGCCCGACTTCGCCGATTTCGCCGCCGATCGAGATCGTCGTCCCGGCGGGCTCATGGCTCCGGATGAAGGCCGCGAAGTCCGCGCAGTGCTCATAGTTCAGGCGCTGCTGTTCCTCGAGCGTCGGCTTGGCCAGATCGACCAGGGTCGAGGTGTCGATGTCGATATTGAAGAAGCTTGAGGAGACGGCTTCGACGATCAGGTCCCGCACGGCCTGGAGCTCCGGCTCGGGTGCCGCGGCGTACTTCTTGGCCGAAACCTGGAAGTGATCGCCCTGGATGAAGACCGGGCCGCGGTGGCCCTCGCGGATCGCGGCGGCCAGGACGGCGGCGACATACTCGGCCGGCCTCTGGTCGGTGTAGCCTATCTCGCTGCGCGCGATCTCGATAATGAAGGCTCCCGCTCCGATGGCCTTGGCCGCGCGAAAGATCGCCCGGGCGGAGTCATAGGCCATGACCCGCAGGTTCATGGCCGGGACGGTGAACCAGCGGCCCGTCTCGCCGCGGCCCATGGCCATGTAAAGGCCGTGAATGGAGGACGGGCGGATGCCCAAATCCTGGGCCGCTTCGCCGATGATCCAGCGGGCGGCGGCCTTGGTCTCGGCGTCGCCGAAAACGGCCCGCCGGACCAGGGCGTCCATGCGGCCGGCCAGGGCGTTCGCGTCCTTGACGGCAAGCCGGCCGTCGGCAAGAGTGACGATTCCGGCGAGCGATTCGATCAAGCTGTCCATGGAAGCATGAGGCATAGTCGGACTCCTTGTGTCCGGGCGGACTCAAACGCGACAGTATACCAGAATCGCGGCCGATGCCCTATTGCTTGCAGCCCTTTTTCTTCCGGCCCAGGATGCCGCCGCTCAGGAACAATCCGGCCCCCAGGACGAATCCGAAGTTGTACCAGCCGCCGGTGTTGTGGACCTCGTAAAGCCGGACCGACTTCGAGAACAGAGAGATGATGAAGGTGACGGGGGAGATGAGGCCGTGCCAAAGGCCCAGCCAGAAGCCGGCGATCTTGCCCTCCGCGTTGGCGGTCTGCTCCGAAGCGTTCGGGCCGGGCGCGCAGCTCCAGACCAGAAGCGCCGCCGTGATGACGAGACAAAGCCCGAGAACGGTTATCTTTTTCATAGTCCCTCCTCCGAAATCATTCCCAGTATATGACGCGACCGGAGGCGCGGTCAACGGCGCATAAAACAGGAAGCGTCGCGGCCGTTTTTTGCCCTATTCTTGCCGGATCCGATCCGGAAAAGAGGTGTCGATGAAGAGGCGCGGGGCCTACTCGACGCCGATCCACACGGCATCGTTCATGTAGGCCTTGGCGTATTCGTAAGTCACAAACCCGTCGCGGCTGGAGCCGCCCGAGTTCCGGATGAGCAGAACACCCCCGCCGGGCCGGTCCGGATCGTTCCTATACCCGACGAGAAGCAGGCTGTGGCCGTCGAAGACCTGATCGCGGGGGCACATCTGGAGGACGCCCTCCGTCCAAACCGCCTTTTTCGGCCAGAGGAAGCCGGCGCAGACCGGATGGCCTTGGGCCAGGGCCTCCAACGCGCCTTGAAGCTCGCCGTCCGTCAGGCCGCGCTTCGGGTCCCACTCCTTGATCCAATGAAGGCCGAGGCCGGCGCCGCGCCGCGGCTCCGCGTCCTTGCGCGCCTCCGGACTCGGCTCGATAGCCGCGTTGAAGGCCGCTTGGTAGGGCATCTCGCTTTCCAGGCAGATGCCGTGGGCCTCAAAACCCTTCCAGAGGTCGGAGAAGAATCCCCCGTCTTCCTTTTCGCTCTTCGCCTGGTTGGACGCCCAGTTGAGGAACTCGGGGCTCAAGCGCCGGCCCGCGTTCTCTTTCTGGGCGAAGGCGAGTTCCAGGGCTTGGGTCACGACGAATACCGAACAGGTGCCCCGCTTGCCCTGGACGCGGGGCGTGAGGCCGAACGCTTCAAACCGGGGCCGGAGATCGACGGCAGCCGCCTTTTCCCCGTTCCGGGCCTGCAGACTCGGCAAGAGGAGAACGGCTAAAAGGATCGAAGTCCAGGCCAGGCCCGTGGGTCTGCGAAACGGCGCGGTCGATTTCATGGCTTAAGCACCTTTCTTGGTCCGGTCATCCGGCTTTTCAGGAAACCCTCCCACAGCTCCCTGTCGATGAACAGGGTTTGGACGACCTCCGGCCGCAGGCCGTAGAAGGCGGCCTGGAAGGAGTCGCCCGCCGCCGCCTCGATGATTTCGGCGTATTCCTGCGAGGCGACAACGACGGGCGTGCCCGTCATCTCTCCCGCCTCGGCCAGGCCGGTCCAGTAGCCCACCCGCGTGAAGTCCCGCAGATACCACGGCAGAGGCCACTGCTCGCCGGGGTCGGCGATGACTTTGACCAGCATCGCTTTGCCGTCGCGATGAAAATCCGCCACGTCCCGGATGCGGTCCACGAGCCGCATATAGTCCGGGCTGGTCTGGGCGTAGACGTAGGGATTCCGCGGATCAGCCGGATAGCGGATATTGGCCATGAGGTTCTGCCGGACGAGAAGGGCCGCTCCCGCGAGCAGGAGGACGGCGACGGCGGCCCGTGCCGTTTGCGGCCGGATGGCCCGCAGAAGAGCATCCGCGCCGATTCCGGCCAGTACGGCGAAGCCGGCCAGAAAGGGGACCATGTTCCACGGCGTCTTATAGGCCAGGGCGGAGAAGATCACCGACAGGAGGATGGTCGTCGCGGCCAAATACCGCAGCCAGAAGACCCGGCTCCAGGCGTCCGGTCCGGCGTATTCCTCCGGCAAGGTTGTGCCTTTTTTGAAGCCGAGACACGCCGCGGCAGCCCCCGCGAGCGCCAGGCCCAGGATCACGGCTTCCGTCCAGAAGATCCCTTCGGATCGGGTCCCGGCCAGTATCTTGAGGTAATAATTCCAGGGCTGGGAGTGAAGGCCGGCTTCCGTGCCGCGCGCCGCGTAGTCTTTGAAGGCGGTCAGGGAATCGATGATCCCGCGCGGGTTCTTGAAGAAAGAGGAAAAGAAAAGATACGCCGTCGCCGCGGCGGCCGCCAATCCGGCCAGCCCATGAACCGGGCTCGGCAGGCGGCGTCGGCCTGGCGAGCCCGGGCGGGAGGAAATCCAGGCGATCAACAAGCCCGCCGCCGCCGCCGCGAAGACGAGCACGGAAGTCTCCTTGGTGGCATAGGCCAGGCCGGCCAGGACCCCCGCCGCGACCGCCTTCCCTCCGCTTGGCTTGACGAACAGCCATCCCAGGGCGATTAAAAATCCCCAGGCGAAAAAGGCGAACAGCGTCTCCTGGATGTAGGAACGGCTGTAATAAGTCAGGGCGGGGGAGAGGGCGGCGAAAAAAGCGGCTCCTGCCGCGGCACCGCGGCCGATCGCCCTTGTCAGAAAGAGGAAAAGTGCGATCAGGCCCAATCCGAACAGCGCCGGCACAATCCGCAGGGTCGTTTCGTCGAGAGCGGCCAGCGTCTTTTGGCCGCGGGCCCAGGCCGCCGGAAGGGTCAGGTAGTAAAGCGTCGGGCCGTGGTGGTCGGCCTTGTCGTATGCGTATTGGCCCGATTCGAGGAGGGCGCCGAACTTGACGGCCTGGTTGGCCTCGTCATGGTGCATCGGCCGCAAGTCCAGGCGGCCGAAACGCAGGCCCGCCGCCGCGATCAGCGCGACCAGGAACAGCCCGCGGCAGACGGTCTTGTTCATTTGGCAGGCAGGCCGTAGACCTCCACTTCGACGTAGTGGTTCATATCGTTCGAGGTGTTGCCTTCGGAGTACAGGCGGATGTAGCGGCCCTTGGCGCCCTTGGCGTCGATCAGGCGGCCTTCGTTGGTCTCGATGTATTCCTTGTCTTTACCGATGCCCAGACCGGCGGTGTTGTCGTGGTCGTTGTTGTAGATCGAGACGACGCCTTTGAGGAAGTCCTTGTCGTCGGAGACCTGGACGATGACGTCCCGGTAGACGCGGGCCTGGCTGTGGTAGTGCCAGATCAAAACGGCGCCGATCGAGGCGGAGGCTCCCAGGTCGATTTGGAGCCACTGCTTGCCGGGGCCGAGCTCGACGAAGTAGCCGTCTTCGCCGGACCGTTCGCCGTCCGTGACGAAATTGAGTTCGCCGATGACCGGCTGCATGTCGCTCGACTTGACGGGCTTCTTGAGCGAGAGAAGCTTGGTGCCCTTGGCCACGAAGAACGGGCCGCGCGGTTTGCCGGTCACGACCTCGAGGTTCGCGGTCTTGATGTTGCGGGGCGTGCCGACGAACATCGGCTTGGGCAGGGTCAGCTTCAAAATTTCCTTGTCGGGGTCCTGCTGGGCGGCCAGGCAGGGGATGACGGCCGCGGCCAGGGAGGCGGCGGCGAGAAGGGCAAGGACGGTCTTCTTGGCCATGGGGCGACTCCTCAAAGTTTTCGGACGGATAATATATCCCGACCCCGGCCGGGGGTCAAATGGGCCGCGCGCTCGGTATTCTCGGGCCGGGCCCGTCCGTCAGAGCGCGTCCGGGTTGAAAGCCCGGCACTTGCCGTAGTCGATGACGGCCAGGGCCCAGACATCGGGGTGGACGGCGCAGAAAGCCTCGACTTCGGCGGTCGTCATGACCATGAAAGCCGTGGAGACGGCGTCGGATACGGCGGCGACGGGATGGACGGCCCAGGCGGCGACGTGTCCCCGGGCGGGCTTGCCCGTCCTTGGGTCGAGGATGTGAAGGCCTTTGACTTCGGTCCCCGAGCCGCTCAAGGCCCGGTCTTCGAGCACGATCTCCCGCGGCACACCCAGGCAGGGCCAGCCGCCGCCGACTCCGACCGGCCAGCCTTCTTTTCCTTTCTCGAGCCCGGGCGCCGATCCGGAAGCCAGGGCCGTGCTCGTGCCGCCGTGCAGGAGGACGTTCTCGACGTCCCAGTCGGCCAGGACCTCCAGGGCCGAGTCGAGGGCGAAGCCCTTGCCGATCGCGCCCAGGTCGAGCTCGAGGACAAGCGGTCCGTCTTCGCCGGCCAGACGGTTGAGCTCGAAGCCGCCCGCGGTCTCGCTGAGCGAGAAGGCCGCCGGCGCCGTTTCGGCCACGGATTCCCCGTTTTCATCTTCTCCGGCCGGCTGGCCGCGGTTTTCCCAGGCCCGCCGGTTGACGTCGAAGGCCCCGCCCGTCTCCTCCCGGATCTCCTCGGCCATGGTCAGGCATTCGAACGTTTCGACCCCGATGGCCATGGTCTGGCCCGACTTCAGCCGGTTGATGCGGGCGATCTCGCTGCGGACGTCGAAGCGGCTGAAAAGCCCCTCCAGCCGGTCGATCTCCCGGAAAGCGGCTTGAGCGGCCTGGCCCGCGTAGGCGGGATCCTCCGAGGCGATGATGGCCTCGAAAAAAGTTCCCATCGCGTGATGGGCGAAGCGGTGGGCCGCGATCTCGGGCGTCATTTCGTCTTGGCCGGGAAGAGCCTCACGTCGCTGAAGACGATCATGGCCAGGGCCGAGACGAGGGCGGCGTAGCGGTGAAGCTCGAGCAGGGGGCTCTGGGTCGCGGCCGGGAAAATGGGCAGCATCGAGAAGAGCGCGGACAGGATGATCACCAGCCCGGCCAGGGCGTTGGTCCAGAAGAGGATCTTGGCCACGAGCATCTTGGACGGGTTCTTGCAGATCGGGCAGGCGAACCGTTCGGATGCGTCCGCTTCGTTTTCTTTCTTGTCGAAGGCGTAGTCGCGGGCCCTCCAGAAGACGGCGAAGGCCAGGCAGAAGGCGAAGACGCCGCCCAGGCTGACATGCAGGACCAGGGGGAAACCGAACATGCCGCGGGGGATGAAGACGCCGAAGAAGAAGCCTGAAGCCGCCAGGTAGAGGAAGCAGAGAATCATGACGGCGAAGACCCACTTCATCCAGCCCGGGTAGTAGCGGGACGTCCAGTCCATGAACCATTTCCAAAGCCGTCGCGGGCCGTCCGGCTTGACCGCATCCCGGATCCAGCGGCGCAGCCAGGCGAAATAGCCGTCCTTGGGCGGGGGCGCCTGCCCTTCGCGGGCGGGCGCGGCGGCCAGGGCTTCGTATCGTCGATGGGTCGTGAGATAGGCCAGGCCGGCCAGGGTGACGACCGTCAGGATGGCGAACAGCATGGCTATCTCCTCTTCTCGATCAAGCCGGCGGCCCGGCCGAGCATGGTCAGGAACAGAATCGCGAGGATCGAGGCGATGACGAAGGCCGCGATCGCCAGCACGATCTTGAAGCCCGGCCGGATGAGGAAGGACAGCCCGAACAGCCGGTGGAACGGCTGGGTCATGCCCATGTACGAGACCGCCGAGCGGGACTTGGCCTTGTCCGTCATCAGGGGGCCCGAGGGGGTGGTCTTGGCGAAGAAGAAGTCCGAAGCGCCGTTGTGGCAGTCGGTGCAGGCGTCGGCGCCCAAAGCCTGGCGGGCCGGCCGGACCTGGTGGGCGAACGGCCAAGCGACGGGCGCCGCCGCGTCGTTGTCCTTGGCGATAAGAGTCCCCTTGTCGCCGATCCGGAAGAGCTTGCCGGAGGCGATATAAACGTACTCACCGCCGGTCTCCTTCGCCGCCGCGGCCTTGGCCGTAAGGAGCTTGAGGACGGCTTCGACCTGCGCCTCGGTCAATGTCTGCTCCGTCCCGTTCAGGGCGGCGATGGCGCGGGCCTTGGCTTCGGCCAGCAGAGGAACCCGTTTTTCGGACTTGAGCCAGAAGAGGGAAGGCGCCGCCGCGGGGGCGTCCTTGGATTCGGATTTGTCGAAGACGCCGTCGACGAGCTTGTAAACGACGCCTTTGTACGCCCAAGCCGGCTGTCCCGGCGCGGCCGGCATGGCCGCCAGCGTCGCCAGGACGTTCTGGATTCTCGTCTCGGGCTCGATCGAAGCCTCGACGTCGGCGGGATCGAATTCGGCCGTCATCGGGACGACCTTCCCGTCCCTGAGCAGGGCCCAAGCCGGAGTGAATACGCCTTTCGACTTGGCCTCCGCGGCGACCGCGCTCAAGCCCAGGTCGGCGTTCACTTCGAAAGCCCGGCCGTCGAGCACCAGGACCGGTGTTCCGTTGATGTCCGGGACGGAAAACAGGGCGTTGAGGACGGCCACCGCGTCGTTCTCGGGAAAGAGGATGTCTCCCGCGGCCGTTGTGATGTCGGCCGGTTTGAGGGGCTTGACGATGTTTCCCTCCAGGCGGGCCCAATAGGCCGGCCACATCATCCGGCTGGGAGTCAGCCGCTTGTTGTCGTCGCGGATGTAGACAGGCTGTTGGATGGCGGGCAGGTCGGTGGACCAATCGGCGACGCCGAAGATGCCCAGCCGGTTGGCTTTCGCCGTCCGCACGCCGGCCGTCGCCTTGGCCGGCATCGGGCCGGAATGGCAGACGGTGCAGGCCAGCCGGTCGAAATGGACCTTGGGCAGCCCTTTGTGCGCGGGCCGCGGAGCGCCCAGGCGTCCCGCCTTGACGGGCTTCCCCTCCGGGTTTTCGCCGAGGTGGCAGCCGCGGCAGGTGAAGTCCGCCCCGGCCGCCGCGGGATTGTCCTTGCCCTCGCCTTCGTAGCCGCGGATCATGGCGTGCCCGACGTCGTTCCGGTGGCAGTCGACGCACTTGATCCCGGCCGCGGAGTGGACGTCGTCGTCATAATCGCGCTTGGCCTGGCCCTTGGGCGCGGCCGAATGGCAGGCCAGGCAATTCGAGTCGGCCGGCTTGTAGGAGAGGTTCAGGAAGGCCTTGTGCTTGCTGTCGAAGAGGGTGCGGTCGTATTTGATGTACGGGGCGACGGCCCACTCGGAGTCGTCGGGGTTGGGTCCGTCGAAGACGTCCCAGGTCGCCTTGAGCCGGGACGACATGCCGAGCACTTCGCCCAATCCCGCGGCCGCCGTCGCCGCCCAGCGGAAGTTCTCGCGCAGGACCTGCTTGGCCCATTCGCTGGGGTTCTGCTTGGGCGAGGCGTTGTGGCAGCCGAAGCAGTTGATCTCGATGGCTCCCGAAACTTCCCAGCGCGACTCCGGCGTCTTGTCCGCCTCGGCCGGTTCGGCCGCCCCGCCGCCGGGCATGTGGCGGCCGAAGAGAAGGGTGAAGTCCCAGGCCGAGAGGCCGAGGTCCTTGGGGTTGAACGTTCCCTTCCAGGATCGATAGGACAGGGGGATCTGGGTCCCGGTCCGCTCGTCCAGCCAGATCCAGGGCTCGCCCATGCGGCCGGCCGGAGCGCCGGACGTGTCGTTGAAGTGCCAGCCGCCCTTGATCTTGTCGTACTCGTGGCAGGGGGCGCAGGTGAAACGGGCCGAGAAGGGCAGGGGATTCGTCTCGGTCGGCACGATATCCTGGTTGAGCCCGTCCTTGAGCGGGATCTGGTGGACGGGGGAGACGCGGCTTCCGGCCCATTTCTGCGGATCGTTCGAGACGGCGGACAGGAGGCCGGCGGCGCCCACGACGGCCAGGCCGACCAGAAGGCCGGGAAGCCAGCGGCTTCGCCGGGTGCGGAGGATATCCGGGCCTCTCATCGTCGTCAGGCCTTGAACATCGCCGGCGTGAAGCGGAAGGGCATCCGGTTGCGGACGGCCTCGTTGACCTTGATGACGGCCACGGCGCTCTCGTAGGCCAGCTCGGCGGGGCAGTTGAGCTTGGCCCGGCCGCGGACGGTGTCGAAGAAGTTCTCCAGGTGCGGCTGGTGGGCGGGCTTGGCCAGATCGACCGGCAGCGGCCAGCGGCCGGCCTCGGCCGTGACCCGGACGTCGACGAAGACGTTCTTGGTATCGATCTTCTGGATGGGAGCGGCTTCCGTCAGCAGCAGCCCGTCCTTGACCAGCGAGTCCCATTCGGGAGCGTGGGCCTCGCGCATGGCCCAGTTGCCGCGCTGGGCGACTTCGGAGATCTGCAGGGCGCCGTCGTCACCCATGAAAACCTCGTAAAAGCCGCCGTTCTTGGTCGTCGTCTGGACCTGGTACATGGCCCGGAACGTTCCCTCCGGCGTCTGGAATTCGTAGATGGCCATGACGTTGTCATACCATTCCCGGCCTTTGTAGTAGTCGACGCCGCCCGAGGCCATGACGGAGCCGGGGTTCGTGCCGAAGACCCAGGAGAAGAGGTCGATCTGGTGCGAGCCGAGGTCGACGATGGGGCCGCCGCCGAAGCGCTTGAACCAGCGCCAGTTGCGGAACTCCTCCATGTTGGCGTAGCCGTAGGCTTGCAGCTTGGCCGGGTCGATCGGGTAGGTCTTGGGCCAGCCGAGCATGTCGGCCTTGGACCGGTTCCATTGGGCGTACGCCAGGTTGACCCGGCCCAGGACCTTGCGCTCCCGGATGACCTTGTCGATGGCGTGGATGTAGCGCGGGTTGGAGCGCCGCTGGTGGCCGATCTGCAGGAACCGGCCCGTGCGGCGGGCCGTCTCGACCATGGTCCTGGCCTTCTCCAGGGTGTTGGACATCTCCTTTTCGCAGTAGACGTGGAGGCCCGCCTCGAGGCAGGCGTTGGCGTGCTCGGCGTGCATCCAGTCGGGCGTCGCCACCACGGCCGCCGTCAAGCCTTTTTCCTTGGCCAGCAGCTCGCGAAAATCCTCGTAGACGTTCGGATCCTGCTTGTACTTGCGCAGGTAGCCGCGGGCGTACTGCTGGCTGTAGGACCAGATGTCGCAGACGGCGGCGATGCGGAGGCCGGGGATGCGGAGGCAGGATTCCATCAGCACCCGTCCCTGCTCGCCCGCCCCGATCAGGGCGATGCGCATGTCGTCGGGCTTGGACGCCGGCTTGGCCGCGGCCGCCCGGGCGGCGGGGGCGTCCTGCCGCGCCAGCCCGGCTCCCACGGCCGCCGCGCCCAATCCGGCAGCGGCGGATGATTTCAGAAACGAGCGGCGGGATAGTCGATTATGGGACATCATATCTCCACGAAAAAATCTTTTAGCGGATGGACAAACGGAATTACGGCGGGTGGCGCGTCGGGGCTCCCTTGGAGGGGGACCCTTTGGCTGGTTCCCCCTCCAACGTCCTCCGGCCTCCGGCCGTCGTCCTGCCTCCCCTTCAAGGAAGCCTTATCCGCTCGATCCGAATTATATAGCCGAAGGATTCGATCAAAGGAAGACAAGATCGAAGGAGAACACGGGCGGGGCGCCGGAGCGGCAGGACCCGCCGACCTTATTCCGTTTGTCATCCGCTCAGTCCTTTTTCATATCTTTGTCGAACGCGACCGTGGACGGCGCGAAGTTCATGCCCCGGACGAACTCCAGGGACTCCTTGGCGCCGTTCTCGCGGTCCATGCCGTTGTCCTCCCATTCGACCGAGAGAGGGCCGGCGTAGCCGACGGCGTTGAGCTCGCGGATGATCTCCTCGAATTCGACGTCGCCGTGGCCGAGGGACCGGAAGTTCCAGCCCCGCCGCAGGTCGCCGAAGGGCAGGTGCGAGCCCAGGATGCCGGATTTGCCGTCCAAGGTCACCGCGGCGTCCTTCATGTGGACGTGGTAGATCCGGTCGGGAAATTGCCGGATGAAGAGATGCGGCGCCAAGCCCTGCCACTGCAGGTGGCTGGGATCGAAGTTGAAACCCAGGGCGGGCCGGCGGCCGAACTTGGCCAGCAGGCGCTCGGCCGTGTAGAGGTCAAAGGCGATTTCGGTCGGGTGGACTTCCAGGGCGAACTGGACCTTTTGGGCGTCGAACTCGTCCAGGATGGGCGCCCACAGGTCCCGGATCTTGTCGAAGCCGCCTTCGATCATTTCATCCGAGGCGGATGGAAAGGAATACCAGGCCTTCCAGATCGGCGAGCCCATGAAGCCCGTGATGACCCGGCAGCCCATGGCGGCGGCCGCCTTGGCCGTCGCCTTCATCTCCTCGACCGCCCAGGCCCGGATGGCCTCGGGCTGGCCCTTGATCTCGGCCGGAGCGAAGCCGTCCAGCCGTTCGTCGTGAAGATCGCCGACGCACTGGCCGGCCAGGTGGGCTCCCAAGGCCCAGCAGCGCAGGCCGTGGCGGGCGAGGATGGCCTTGCGGTTTTTCACGTAGGCCGGGTCGGAAACCGCCTTCCGGACGTCCATGTGGTCGCCCCAGCAGGCGATCTCCAGGCCGTCATAGCCCCAGGCGGCCGCTTTTTGGCAGAGAGTCTCGAAGGGCAGATCGGCCCACTGGCCGGTGAAGAGCGTGATGGGTCTGGTCATCCAAGTCGCTCCCGTGTTTCCTCGCCCTGTGGCCAGGATTGAATAGGATTAAAAGGAGCGAAATATATAGCCGCCGTCGGCGGGAGTCAAGGGCGAGGGGCCCGCTCGCGGGCTCTCCCGGCCGGTCCGCGCTACAGCTTGATCCAGGCCGCGTCGCGCCGGGCGCTTTCCACGCAGGCCTCGATGAACTTCACCCCCCGGACGCCGTCCCCGGCGTTCGGAAAATCGAGATCGGCCGCGGTCAGAGCCTGCCCGGCGGCTTTCTTGGCCAAGGCTCCGATGTACGCGGCGTAGAGATTGGCGAAGGCCTCGAACAGCCCCTCGGGATGGCCCGAGGGAAGGCGTGATCGGGATTGGCCCGCGGGCGTCATCGGATCCCGACCCCGCGACAGGCGATCCGTCGGCTTGTCGATATGGCCCACCCGGCATTCGTTGGGCGTTTCCTGGGCCCACTCGAGCGAGCCCTTGCTGCCGAAGATCCTGACCCGGAGTCCATTGTCGTGGCCGACCGCGATCTGGGAGCTCCAGTACATGCCCTTGGCTCCGCCCTTGTAATCGACCAGGATCGAGGCGTTGTCGTCGAGGACGCGGCCCGGGCCGAACGTGTCCAGCCTGGCCAGGAGCCGATCGATCTCCAGCCCGGTCAAGTAGGCGACCATGTTCTCGACGTGGCTGCCTATGTCGCCGACGCAGTTGGAGATCCCGGCCCGCTTCGGGTCGGTCCGCCAGGCGGCCTGTTTCTGGCCGGTCGTTTCGATGAGCGTGGCCAGCCAGTCCTGGGGGTACTCGGCCGAGACGAAACGTATGTCGCCCAGATCTCCGGCGGCGATCATGTCCCTCATGTGGTAAACGAGGGGATAACCGCGATA
Source organism: Acidobacteriota bacterium (assembly GCA_028749235.1). Lineage (GTDB taxonomy): Bacteria > Acidobacteriota > Aminicenantia > Aminicenantales > UBA4085 > UBA4085. Next base: position 17,991 of record JAQULS010000043.1, read on the forward strand.
GGCGTAGGTGACCATGACGGGGAGGCCCGCTTCCAAGGCCAGACCATGCAGCTTTTCGGCTTCCAGGCTCGATGTCGCCAAGGGCTTCTCGCAGACGACGGGAAAGCCCGCTTCCAAGGCCGCTTGGGCGATGCGGAAGTGGGCGTTGTTCGGGGCGGTGATGACGACGAAATCGATCCGGTCCGGGCGGGCGGCTTCCGCCGCGATCATCTCCTCCGCCGTCCGGTAGAGGCGGTTCTTGGGCAGGCCCCAGGCCCGGCCGGCCGCCAGGGTGTTCTCGAAGGATTGCGAGAAGCAGCCGGCGGCCAAAGAAGCCAGGCCGTCCATGGCGATGGCCTTGCGGTGGACGTCGCCGATGAAGGAGCCCTTTCCGCCCCCGACCAGAGCGTAGGTCAGACGGGAGGATTTCGACAGGGTGTTTTGGCCTTCGATCATGATAGATCTCCTGCGGCCCATAATATTCGAGTCGATTCCGTTTTTCCAGCGGGCGCTGCCCCCCGCGGGGATATGGTAGACTTGTCCGGCTGAAACCATCCGATGGAGAGTCGCGATGAATGCAACTTTCGCGCCCGGCTGCGCCTTAATGATCTATAAACCGCATCTGGCCGGTCGCTTGGGGGATCGCCTGCGGCTCGCTCACGGCGTCGCCTCCGAACACCTCCTTTGCTGCAAGCACGAGCCCGGCTTGGCGCCGGGGACGCGGGTCGTCGACATCTGCCCGGGCTGTGATCGGCGTTTCCGCGAGCTCTATGCGGGAATCTCCACGATCTCGGCTTGGAAGATCCTGGCCGCCGACCGGAGCTTTCCGCTGCCCGATTACGGCGGAGCGACGATGAGCATCCTCGACGCCTGTCCCACCCGGAGCGAAGAACGGGTCCACGAGGCGATCCGGACGCTTCTGGGGCGTATGAATATCCGGGTCGTCGAGCCCCGACAAACGCGGACCCACGGCGTCTGCTGCGGCGACAGCTTATACGGCGAAATACCCGCCGACGGCGTCAAGGACCGCATGAGAAAACGAGCCGCGGACATGCCCGCCGGGGACGTCGTCGTCTACTGCGTCTCGTGCGTCAAGGCCATGCATATCGGCGGTAAAAAACCTCGTTACTTGGTCGATCTCCTGTTCGGCGAGTCCACGTCGGCCGGCACCTTCGAGCCCGATGCCTGGCATGCCGAACTGCAGGAGTACATCGACCGGCATTGATGGTGCCCCGCGAGCGATCCCCCAAGACGAATCCGAGGGCGCCTCGCCGGGGCGGTTTCGAAAATTCTCGCGCCGGAAACAACGAAACGACTTGCCGATGATGCCGTTCGCCCTCAGCCATGTTTCGATGGCCGAGAAAAATGCCCGGGAAATCGATTGGGGCGGGATCGGAAGCCGGGGATCGGCTTCCTGCATCCGGAAATAGCCGTGGCCGGAATCGGGAATGACTTCGACGGTCAGGTTCTTCTTTCCCGTCTCGGCAACGAGCCTGGCGAGGAGCGCGGCGCTTTCCTCGACCGGGACCGTGTAGTCCAAGCGGCCGTAGGTCACCAACGCCGGGCAGGTCAGCTTCCGATAGGGGGTTAAGGCGTCGTTGTCGGGGTTGAGGTGGAAATACCAGGCCGGGTCGCCGATCTTCTGCCCGGAGTACAAGGCTTCGATATTGATGTCCTTGGCCGGCGGCATGGCCAGGTCTTTAAGCTTGGGATGAGCCCGGGTCTGGTCCATGATCGCGTCGAGGTCTGCGGCGGTGGCTTTGCCCTGGCCGTAGTCGTAAAGGACGTTGAGCCCCTTCGTGACTATGGCCGCTTCATCCTCCGTGAAGCCGGCAAGCTTCAGGGTATTGTCCATGTTGTAGTTATCCTGGCGCCGCAGGCTGGTCGCCGGGCCCGAGGTGTTGATGATGAAATCGGGCCCGCCGAAGCTCGCGGACAGCGGGGTGATCCAGCCGCCCTGGCTGATGCCCCACAGCCCGACCCGTTTGGGATCGATCTCGGGCCGGGCTTTTAGCCAACGGACGCCGGCCAGGGCGTCCTGGGCCAGGACGTCGAGGTCGACTTTCTTCCAATCCCCGCCCGAAGCGCCGCAGCCCCGCTTGTCGTAGGTCAGGACGGCCATCCCCAGCCAGGCAAAGTAGGCGTTCATGACGCTCAATTGGGTCCGCTCGCCGGGCCCGGAGCCATGGACGAGAACGATGCCCGGGAATGGACCCCGGCCCTTCGGGAGCCGCAGGGTCGCGGCCAGCCGGACATCCCCGTTGGCGAACGTCTCGGCCAGATCCTCATAAAGAACGACGCGGGCGGCTTTCCGTTCCGCCAGCCCCGATTCTCGGATGATCAAGCCGTCAACCCTCCCGCGGGCGTTCCGGCTGAAAACGATCTCGGTCTGGACGGGCGCGTCCGGCTTGGCGGCGGGCATGGCGGCGGCGATGTATCGGTCAGCCTCCTTGGCCGTCAGGTAGCCGTAGCGTCCCGTCTGCCAGTCCAGGAAATAGGGCCGGGCCAACTCTTCGATGACCCCTACCCGGGAAAGAACGATCATCTCCCCGGTCGGAAGGCGATAGGTTCCCTCATAGGGGGCGAAAAGGTTTTCGGGCTTGGTTTGGGCCGCCGAGGCGGTCACGGCCGACAGTCCCAGTCCGACGATCAGAATTCCGATCCCGGCCGTTTTTGCGTTCATCGGCGGCTCCCTTCCAATGGATTCACTTTTAAAGACGCCTCTGCCGGCCCCAGGGTTGCCCCCGCGGCGGCGAGTCTCGGGCTTGACTTGGCCGGGCGGGGTCGATATATTTTCGGCGCGTCGCACGGAAAAATCCGCCGGATCGGGCGGGATCCGTTTCGCCGCGGAAGAAGGAATTTTATGAGCCAAGAAACCCCGGAGAATAAAGGACGGCATTTATCGTCCCTCGTTTTCGCCAACCGCCGCTTCGTCAGCAGCGGAGCGCTGGTCATCTGCCTGGCCCTCAAGTGGGCCTTGGGCGGCCGCTCGACATTCCCCCTTTGGGCGATCGGCGCCGCCATCGTCGTCTTCGGCCTGCTGTTCCGGGTCTACTCGGCCGCCTACCTCTGCGGCCGCCATATCGTGACCAAGATCGAAGCCGAGGAGCTGTGCGTTTCCGGCCCCTTCGCCCACGTCCGCAATCCTCTCTACATCGGCAACTTCATTATCGGCGTCGGCTGCGTCCTGGCCTTCAATGAATGGTACGGCTACGCGGCCTTCGGGCTGGAATTCGGGCTGATGTATTCCGTCATCATCCCGTACGAAGAGCGCTTCCTGTCGGGCAAATTCGGCCAGGCGTACGATGATTACAAGGCCGCGACGAGCCGATTCTTCCCCCGCTTGAAAGCCTATCCCAAGCGGACGGAGACGACACCGCTCTTCGGCAAGGCCGCCTTGGGCGAGAAGTTCCACGCCCTCGTGTTGGCGGCCGCGTTCGCGCTTCTTTTCTTCCTTTTCGTCCGCTGACGCCGCACCCTGACTCCGTCACGGCGAGCCCCGCCTGCGGTGGGGCGTGGCCGACACATTTTTTTCCCTGAAAATCCAATGGCTGCGCCCGTAGGGCTCGCCATGACGGAAGGTGCTTTGCGGTTTAATCGGGCGGCGCGGGCCGCCGTTATTTGCCCGCCAGCTTCTCCTTGATCTTGGCCGTAGCCGCCTTGGCTTCGGCCGCAACGGCGGCGTCGGCCGTCATGGCTTCGGCCAGGGCCAAGCTGGCGGGACAGGCGAATTCCGGCAGGGCGGCCAGAACGAGCTTCTTTTCCTCGGGGCGGGCGGCCAGTCCGGCGGCTTCCTTCAAGGCCGCTGCCGTCTCTTCGGCTCGGGCGTACTTCTCGCCCGCCGTCATGCGGATAAAACCCTGCAAGGCCAGGAGGCGGTGGGTTTCATCCTTGGCGGTCCGGGCCAGGGCCAGCGCGTCATGGCGGGCCGCGGGCGTCGGCCAGGCGGCCAAAGCCCGGGCGGCGGCGTCAAGGACGCCCTTATCCGGATCGTTCAGGGCGGCTCGGACGGCGGGTAGAGCGCTGTCGTCGCCGATCGTCCCGGCCAATTCGATGAGCCGGGCCTTGGAGGCCGGGCTCTTTTCCGCCGCCAGGCGGGCCGTCACCGCGGCGGCGCGGCCTTCGGCTTGAGCGATCTTGTCGGCCAGCGCGGCGACGGCCGCGGCGCTCTCCAGCTTTTCGGTTTCGTCGCCCGCTTCAAGGTACGCATCCAGGACGGCGGGAACGTCCGACGTGGTCCCAATCGTCCGCAGGGCCCTTACGGCCTGGATCCGGAGATCCGCCGCGGGCGAGGCCAGGAACGGCACGACCGCGCTCTTGGCGGCGAAGACCCGGCGCAAGCCGAGGGCTCGAAGGCATTCGGACTGGACGGCGGCGTCGGACTTGTTCTTGAGGAGGGACAGCACGGCTTCATCGACTTCGCGGCCCTTGAGGGAGTCCAGCGCGGTGCGCGCGGCCGCCTGTTCGCCGCCCCGGGTCTTGGCCGCGGTTTCGGCCAGAAATCCCGCGACGGAGGCGTCGCCGGCCGTTTCGAGGGCCTTGCAAGCGGCCAGCCGGACCGGGACGGAATCCCCGCGGGCGGCCCGCAGGATCGTCGGCAGGACCTTGGCCCGCGGATAGACGGCCAGGGCCGCCAGCAATTGGACCTGGACGGCTTCGGGGCTTCCGGCCAGGAGCGCGCAGACCGGGTCGACGGCGTCGGGCTTGATGATGTCCTTCAGCGAGGCGACGGCCGCCGCCTGCATGGCGGAGTCGGCGCCCCGGAGCTGTTCGAGAAGGAGCGCGGGGGCGCGATCGCCGGAAACGCGAAGCTTGCCGATCATGGCCGCTTCCCGGACGGGCGCCGGCAGGGCGGCGTCGGCCAGCAGCTTGTCGTATAGCGGAGCGGCGCTCCGCTCGCCGCTCGCCCGGCGCCGGGCTTCGGCGCATTTGAGGATGGCGGAGGCGACGGCCGGCTTGAGTTCGGGCCGGACGCCGGCGTAAACGGAAACCAGGGCGTTGGCGGCTTCGGCGCTGCCGATCATTCCCAGGGCCGTCGCGGCCTGGCCGACGAACTCGCCGGTGCGGTCGGCGGCCAGCTTGGCCAGGGGAGCGACGGCGGAAACCGAACCGCGGTCGCCCAGGGCGGCGATGAGCGAAGGCTTGATGGCGCGCGGCGCCCGGGGCAGGGCTTGGACGAGGGCCTCATCGACGGCCGGGCCGGGGATTTTGGCCAGGGCGTAGAGGGCCGCATCGGTCAGGCCCGGATCGAGAAGAAGGGGCTGCAGGACGGGGACGGCTTTTTCGCTGCCGATGATGCGGAGATGCTTGGCCACCGCCATCCTGGCCGCGGGGGTGGCCTTCCCGGCCAGGAAATCCAGCAGGCGGGCTTCGCATTCGGCCCGGCTGGACTCGAGGTCCTTGGCGGCCCAGACGGCGTCGCGGAGCTTCCAGAGGGCTTCCGAATGAATGCCGCCATCGTACACGGCGACCTGCTTGAGGATGTCGGACAGGGATTCCGTCTTCTGACCGGCGCGGACGGGAACGACTCCGGCGGCGAGGATCAGGAGGATGGCGCAGAGGGCTGCGAGCAGGGAGGGAGTGTGGGGGGATCGGCGCATGGGAATCTCCTGTTTCATGCCGGGAGCTGCCAGGGCTTGCGGTAGGGTTGGCTTAAAAGCCGGTCCGCTCCGGGATCGCCCAGGATGGTTTCCGCGGCCGGGTCCCAGCGGATGGTCCGGCCGGTTTCGATGGCCACGACGGCCAGGTGACCGACCGAGGCCGAACGATGCGCCGTCTCGGCCGGCGCGATGGTCGCGGCCCGGCTTCGGATGCACTCGACGAAGTTGCGCTGGTGGTCGCGGCTGCGGGTCAGCTTGATCTCATTGGGGCCGACGATCTCGTCGACCAGGGAGGCGGGCTGGGCTTCGAAGCCGCCGCGGTCCACCCAGATCCAGCCGCGCTCGCCGATCCACTTCGTCCCGCCCTGGATTTCCGGGTATCCGCCGGCCAGGATGATGGGCGTGCCGTCGGCGTAAAGGGTCTCGACCCAGTAGCGGGTGGCGCTGTTGTAGATGCCGGTCGTCGGGAACTCGCCCCGGCCCTTGATCTGGACCGGGCCGGTGCCGTCGAAGCCCAGGCCCCAGTGGGCGATGTCGAGATGGTGTCCGATCCAGTCCATGAGCTGGCCGCCGCCGTAGTCCATGTTCCAGCGCCAGTTCATGTGGACGCGGGCCTTGCAGTAGGGGGCCCACGGCGCCGGGCCGAGCCAGGTCTCGTAGTCGAACCCGGCCGGCGGCGGCTCGATCGTCTCCTGGCCGAAGGTGCGGGCGAAGTCGTAGTGCCCGGAAGGGAGCCCGACCTCGACCCGCAGGATCTTGCCCAGGCGGCCGTTGCGGACGAGCTCGCAGGCCCGGTGGAAGTTGTCCACCGAGCGCTGCCAGCTTCCCGTCTGCCAGACCCGGCCGTAGCGCTGGACGGCGTCGCAGAGGGCCCGGCCTTCGCGCAGGGTGTGGGTCAGGGGTTTTTCGGCGTAGACGTCGAGCCCGGCCCGCAAAGCCGAAATCGAGAGGATGGCGTGCCAGTGGTCGGGAACGGCGATCGATACGGCGTCCAGGTCGCCGCGGGCGAAAAGCTTGCGGAAGTCCTTGCTGGTCTCGCAGCTTCGGTTGCCGTACTTGCGGTCGACGATGGCCTTGGCTTCGGCCAGGTGGGCGTCGTCCAGGTCGCAGACGGCCACCCACTGCACGCCGTCCTGGTCCAAGAGGCCGCGCATGTTGGAGCCTCCCTGCATGCCGAAGCCGATGCCGGCCATCACGATCCGGTCGCTCGGGGGGAACGCTCCGTTCAAACCCAGGGCCGAGCCCTTGATGATGGAGGGAAAGGCGGCCGCGCCGGCCGCGGCCAACGGGACGCGCCGCAGGAACTCGCGGCGGCGCATGGGGCGGGATTGGCTCATGGTGTTCTTCCTTGCGGCCCGGGCCCGGCCTAGATCTTGGCGGCGATATCGATCAGGGCGGGCAGCTTGAGGGAGAGGAAATCGACGATTTCCTTCTCGCCCTTCTCGAGGTTGTAATAGAGGTAGGCGTCCTTGAGCGTGTTGTCCTTCTCGAAAACACGCTTGCCGCGATTTTCGCCCAGATAGCCGTTGGCCGATCCGAAGAGCCGGATGTCCTTGTCCCGGAGGGCCAGAAAGCGGGGGTTGATCCCGGCCATCTTGGCCGCGTATTTTTCGTAGAGCGCGTCCAGTTTGGGCTTGAGATCGGCGGCCTCGGGCTTGTCCTTGGTCAGACCGGCCGCCTCGGCCACGGCCTCGTCGAAAACGCCGAGGATTTCCTTGGCCAGAAGAACACCCTCGTCGTCGGCGGCGGGGGCGACGGCGGCTTGGGCCGCCGGGGTTTGAGGCTGCCCGGACGCGGCCTGATCGCCGGCCGGCGCGCCCTTGCCGCCGCAGGCGGCCAATAAAGCCACGGATCCGAGGAGCAGGATCAGAGCGGACTTTTTCATAGGAGTCTCCTTTCCGAATTTTCAGACGAGCGGGGTCTTGCCCGGGACGGCCGGCGGATCGACCGGATTGGGGCCGAAGGCCATGGTCTTCGGGGTCAGGTCGAGCTGGGAGGCGTTCATGGCCCAATCCCAGGAGATGGCCCGGCCGGTGTAGGCACTCATGCGGCCCATGATGGCGCACAGGGTGCTCTCGGCGACTTGGCGGCCCTCGTTGAGCGGCTTGCCGGCGCGGATGCCGGCGATCAGGTCGGCGTGCTCCTGGACGTAGGGATTGGGCTCCTGGC
>JAQULS010000172.1 GCA_028749235.1 Acidobacteriota bacterium
GCTCGTCGCGACAATAGGTCACGACCAGGGTCAAAGGAGAACCCGCCTCGACCGGCAGGTCGAACGAGAACCAGTCCTTGGCCCGGCGCCCGAACCGGCCCTGATACTGGATGGGCGACGTGCTTCCGCCCCTTTGGTTGAAATCGCGCTCGGACTGCATCTGGCCCGGCTGGACGAAGGATACGGTCGCCGCTTCGAGCTTGCGGGCGGCTTCCCGTGCGGCTTCGAGCTCCGCCGCCCGTCGATCCCATTGGACCCGCGTCAGGATGTCCCATGTCGCGGCATATACGCGCCTGTGAAGGCGATAAAACGGGACGAGGTCGACGTCCTTAGCGCGTCCGACGCCGTCCGTCCGAAAAGCGGCCCTTTCGCCCGGAACCGCCTTGATCCAGGCGGCGGGAGACGCGAGATCCGTCACCAGGACGGGGGTTTCGGTCCGGGCCAGGAACCGCATCGCGGCGTCCTCGTCTCTCGGCTTGTCCGCCGGGATGGGGCCGAGATCCCCGGCCAGGACGAGCGGTCCCCAGAGGATCGCGGCCCGGTCGGGATTATCCGGCAGGAGCTCCAGCCGCAAAGTCTTGGGCAGGGTCCATTCGACCTTGTCGCCGGTTTGCCAGGATCTCCGGATCCGAAGATACGTCCCGGCCGGACCGATGTCTTTGAGCGGACGGCCGTTGACCTTGACTTCGTATCCTGCGCCCGCCCAGTACGGCCGGCGCAGGGCGATCGTGAATGTTTTCGTCTTTTTGACCACGACGGTCAGCGACGCCTCGTCTCCCTCGGGAAACGACGTCGCCATGGTCAGCTGGACGCCCGCGGCTTTCCAGACCGCGGTCGAGGGGGCGAAGAGATTGACCCAGAGCGTGTCTCCGGATTCGTAATAGATTCCGTCGGCGTGCAAGGCGTGGCTCTCCATGCCCGAACCGACGCAGCAGGTGAAGTCGTTTTGCATGTCCTGGTATTCCCGGATGACCGACCGCCCCACGGGGACCATGTAGCAGGTGGCTCCGTCGGCCGGGTCCATCGAGCCCAAAATGTGGTTGAAGAGAGCCCGCTCGTGGAAGTCGGCGTATTTCATGTCGCCGTCGAGAGCGAACAAGGTCCGGCTCATCTTGATCATGTTGTAGACGTTGCAGGTCTCGGCCGTGCGGCCCTCGGTCATCGGATCCAGTTTGTCGGGCGCGCCGAAATACTCGTTCCGGCCGTGCCCTCCCGTGGCAAAGCTGTGGTGGAGGGCGACGCGCTCCCAGAAGAACCGGGCGGCCCGGCCGTCGGCCTCTTCGCCCGTACGAATGTAGCGGGCCAGCGTCCCGATCATCTTCGGGACCAGGGTGTTGCCGTGCTTGCCTCCCAGGATATCCTCGCCGCGGGCCAGGGGTTCGATGATGGCCCGATGGCGGAACTTGTCGGCCAGGACCAGCCAGCGGGCATCGCCGGAGTCGGCGGCCAGATCGATCAGGACCTCGTTCATGCCGCCGAACTCGGTGCCCAGCATCTTCTGGATCTGGGCCTCGTCGAGCCTGGCCAGGACGCTTTCGGCCCAAGCCGCGAACTTCACTTCGACATCCAAGGCGGCGCGGCTGCCGGCGAAACGGTAGGCGTCGCGAAGACCGGCGAAGATCTTGTGCTGGACGTACCAGGGCGACCACATCCCGTTCAAGTCGAAACCGGCCGAACGGATGTCCCCGGCCGCAAATTGTCCGTAGAGCGTCTTGCCGGGAACGCCGGCCCGGTCGGCCTGGGCGCCGATGTAGCCGTCGCCGTGCTTGTCCTGGACCGCCTTGAGCTCATCGACCAGGCGGCCGACCCGTTCCTTGAATCGCGCCTCTCCGGTCGCCGCCCACATCAGGCTGACGCCCGAAAGGTAGTGGCCGGCGATGTGGCCGGTCAATTGGCGATCGGATCCGTCCCAGCCGCCGTAGCCCTCGGCTTTGGGCGCAAGGCCCGCGGCTTGACGCAGGAAGGCCATCATCCGGTCGATCTCCAAAGAGAGCAGATACCGGCCGTTCTGATCCTGGGCGGCTTTGAGCGGACCGCCCGTCAGCCGCACGTCGGAAAGCGGCAGCGCGCGGAATTTTGCGGCCACGGCCGGACGGAGCGGGCCGGCGGCCGCCGGGACGGCGAGCAGTGAGACGAGCAGGTATATCGTCGCGGCCAGGGACGGGCTTCTTTTCATGGCAGGCTCCTGATGCGGAATAGGACCGAATATATCCGCGGTAAGGAGGGAACGTCAAGGCGCCGGTTCTTCGGTTGGATCCGGCTCAGCCTCCGGGTATAATCAACGGGTGTTGGATTCGAGTCGGGAGGTGCCGCGATGGACGAGGTGAAGAAGCTCTCCTTCCGGCTCATCGTCCGCGGCATGGGGACGTTCGTTCTTTTCGCGGCGGTCCTCTTCCTCTTCGCCGGACGTCTCTCCTATTGGCAGGGCTGGGTTTACTTCGGGACGAACGTTCTGGCCATGATCGTGACGCTTTTCCTTTTCCGGAACGATCCCGCCTTCGTCATCGAACGGCAGAAGCCGGGGCCCGGCATCAAATCCTGGGATAAAGTCTACATGGCTTTCTCTTCCCTCTTTTTCCTCATCTCCGCGGTTCTGGGCGGCCTGGACGCGGGGCGCTTCCATTGGACCGAGCCGATCGCCGCTGGACCGTACGCGGCGGGTCTCGTCTTCTATGCGGCCGGGCAGGGCCTCTTTCTCTGGGCCAAGCGGTCGAACCGGTTCTTTTCCTCGATGGTCCGCATCCAAACCGATCGCGGCCACTCGGTCTGTCAAGGAGGGCCCTACCGCTGGATCCGCCATCCCGGCTATGTCGGCGGCCTGCTCTATATCATCCCCGCGGGCATGCTTCTCGGATCTTGGCTGGCCGCTCTCCCGCAGGTGCTCGCGTCGATCGCCCTGATCATCCGGACGGCCCTGGAAGATCGAACGCTGCGGGCGGAGCTGCCGGGCTACGCCGCATACGCGGAGCGGGTGCGCTGGCGCCTTCTGCCGGGGGTTTGGTGAAAAGGAGTCATCCATGACGCGCTTATGGTTCAGCCTCTTCATCGTCGCTCACGGCCTTGTCCATGCGGCCATCTGGCTGTCGCCCAAGCTTGAAAAAGCCCCCTTCGACCCCCGGCACTCCTGGCTTTTGAGCCGACTGGGTCTGCAGCCCGATTTCATTCGCGTCTTCGCGGCTCTTCTCGCCGCCGCGGCGGCCCTGACCCTGGTGCTCGGCGGGATCGGATTGCTGACCCACCAAGGCTGGTGGCTGACTCCCCTGTACATCGGAGCGCTCACATCCCTGTTCTTGATCCTCGTTTATTTCCATCCCTGGCTGTCTTTTGGCTTGGCGCTGGATTGGGGAGTCCTTTATCTCGTCGTGATTCGCCATTGGCCGTCGGTATAATGCCGGCGAACGGGATCGCTGAAGGGGGGGGTTGAATTCCGGAAAAGGCGAGAACCTTCTACTGGCGGATAAGAAAGTTGGCTCCCCGGGACGGACTCGAACCGCCAACCTATTGGTTAACAGCCAACCGCTCTGCCTATTGAGCTACCGGGGAGCGGACCGCGTTAAAATAACATGGACGAAGTCGAAATTCAAGACGCATTCCAATCGGCTCGCAATGCCCTCTGCGGGCCGCCGCTGGAACCATAAGCGTCCCGTTTCGTATATAATCATCTCCGGCTTCGGCCGTTTCGATCCTGTCCCAAGGAGATCACGATGACCCGTTCGCCCCGCCTGAAAACCGCCGCCCTGATCCTGGCCTTCATGGCCGCCGCCTTCGCTCCCGTCTTCGCTCAAACCAAAGACAAAGCCCCCGACCCGACTCCTTTCCTGGGAGACTGGAACGGCGCGATCGACATCGGCGGCATGCAGCTCCAGATCGCCGCCCATTTCAAACTGGACGACAAAAAAGCGCTCGTCGGAACCATGGATTCCCTCGACCAGGGCGCCATGGATTTGCCCTTGGACGCCATCAAGATCGAAGGCCGGATCATCACTTTCCTAATCGCTGGAATCCCAGGCGACCCGACCTTCAAGGGAACGCTGGATGAATCCGGCAAGAAGCTGGCGGGGACGTTCTCCCAGAACGGCAACGACGGCGCGTTCCAGTTGGCCAAGGCCGAGAAGTAAGCCTCATGAAGACGATCGGCCTGCTCGGCGGTATGACCTGGCACTCCACGGTCGACTACTATCGCCTGATCAACCATGACGTCCAGACCCGTCTGGGAGGGTCGCATTCGGCCTCTTGCATCCTTCTCTCGGTCGAGTTTCAGGAGTTCGAGGATCTGCAGACGGCGGGCGATTGGAAGCGTCTGACGGAGCTTATGACCGATGCCGCCCTGAAGGTCCAGACCGCCGGCGCGGATTGCCTTGTCATCTGCGCCAACACCATGCACAAAACGGCGGACGCCTTGGCCTCCGTCCTGCGCATCCCGATCCTCCACATCGCCGACGCCGCGGCCGACGCGATCACCCGGGCCGGATGGAAGACCGTCGGGCTGCTCGGAACCCGGTATACGATGGAAATGGACTTTTACCGCCGCCGCCTGGAGGACAAGCACGGCTTGACCGTGCTCATCCCCGGACCGAAGGACCGCGACATCGTCCACGAGGTGATCTACCGCGAGCTCGCCGCGGGAAAAATCGTCGATTCCTCCCGGGCCGAGTACATCCGGATCATCGAAGGCCTGCGCGACCGCGGCGCCCAGGGCGTCATCCTGGGCTGCACCGAGATCCCCCTGCTGATCAAAGAGGGAGACGGGCCTCTGCCGGTCTTCGACACCACGGCTCTTCACGCCAAGGCCGCCGTGGATTTTGTTTTGGCGTAAGAGTCGCTAACCATCTCTGGCTACATTCGCGGCGCCAAATCCCGATTTTCAAATCGGGGTTATAAGCGCCTCTCTTTGACATATCCGGACTCCCTGTGTTATTTCTGTTTCCTTCATCAAGCAAGGACACGCTATGGCCACACCGGTCGAACGTTGGGTCGAAGAACAGGCCCGCCTTTTCCAGCCGAAGCGCATCCACTGGTGCGACGGCTCGGAGGCCGAGGCCTTCCGGCTGATCGAAACGGGGATGCGCGAGGAGAAGATCGGCAACGAGCCGATCTTCCGCGAACTCAACGGCAAGCTTTGGCCCAAAGCCTATCTCCATCGGAGTCATCCGACCGACGTCGCCCGGACCGAGCAGCAGACCTTCATCTGCCAGCCGGATAAGGACCAGAGCGGGCCCACGAACAACTGGATGGCGCCGGCCAAGGCCAAGGAGCTTCTGACCAAGCTGTCCAAGGGGAGCATGAAAGGCCGGACGATGTATGTCCTGCCCTACATGATGGGGCCGGAGGAATCGCCGTACGCCAAGGCCTGCGTTCAGATCACGGACATCTCATACGTCGCCGTCAGCATGCGGGTCATGACCCGCATGGGCAAGTTCGTCCTGCAGCGGATCGGCACCTCGGAGCGGTTCGTCCGCGGCATCCATTCCGTCGGCGACTTCGACCCCGGCCGCCGGTACATCATGCATTTCCCGCAAGAGGGACTGGTCTGGAGCATCGGCTCCGGCTACGGCGGCAACGCCCTCCTGGGCAAGAAGTGCTTCGCCCTCCGTATCGCCTCCTACCTGGGCCTGCGCCAGGGTTGGCTGGCCGAGCACATGGTCATCATGGCCATCGAAGACATGAAAGGCCGGGTGACCTACATCACCGCGGCCATGCCTTCGGCCTGCGGCAAGACCAACCTGGCCATGCTTCAGTCGGCCCTGCCCGAGTACAAGGTCAGCACCATCGGCGATGACATCGCCTGGCTCAACGTCGGGCCCGACGGCCGCCTGTACGCCATCAATCCCGAGGCCGGTTTCTTCGGCGTGGCTCCCGGGACGTCGATGAAGACCAACCCTAACATGGTTCGGACGATCAAGGCCTCGAACTTTTTTCCCACCCTTTATACCAACGTCGGGCTGGCAACGGATACCAACGAGCCTTGGTGGGAGGGACTGGAAGGCCCGCCGCCGAACATGCTCGACTGGCAGGGACGGCCCTGGAGCCCCGGGCTGGGTACGAAGGCCGCCCACCCCAACAGCCGCTTCACCGTCTCGCTCACCAACTGCCCGACTTTGAATCCCGCCTTCGATTCCCCCCAGGGCGTGCCGATCTCGGCCATCCTGATCGGCGGCCGCCGCTCCCACGTCATGCCCTTGGTCGTGGAGTCCTTCGACTGGCCGCACGGCGTCTTCATGGGCGCCCGGACCGGCTCCGAGACGACGGCGGCCGCGGCAGGCGCGGTCGGCGTCCTGCGCCGCGACCCCTTTGCCATGCTCCCCTTCTGCGGCTACAACATGGGCGATTATTTCCGCCATTGGATGAACACCGGAGCCCTGATGCGCAAACCGCCCAAGATCTTCGCGGTCAATTGGTTCCGGGTGGATGAATCCGGCAAGTTCGTCTGGCCCGGATTCGGCGACAACATGCGCGTCCTGCGCTGGGTCATCCAGCGGGTTCACGGCGAAGTCGGGGCCCGCGAGACGCCGATCGGGCTGCTGCCCGAGATGGGCGATCTCAACCTGGACGGTCTGTCCGTCCCGCGGTCCAAGATCGAGAGGCTGT
>JAQULS010000044.1 GCA_028749235.1 Acidobacteriota bacterium
GAACGCCCGCCCCCCAGAAGTTCATCCGGACGGCCTTCGCTTTCATTTTTACCGGCGCCCTGGGGAACCTGATCGACCGGGTGTGCCGCGGCTACGTCATCGACTTTCTGGAGATGCACGTTAAGAGCTTCTACTGGCCCACCTTCAATGTCGCCGACTCCTGCATCACCATTGGCGCCGTTCTACTCGTCTTCGCCGTCTTCCTGAGGAGGCAACCCGCGTGAAACCCATCCTGTTCAAGCTCGGCCCGTTGACCATTCATTCCTACGGCTTCATGATGGCTCTGGGCGTCGCCCTCGCCTTGTGGTTCATCTACCGGCAGGCCAAAAAGGGAGGGCTGGACGCCCCCCGCCTGCTCGACGCCGCTTTCTATATCATGATCGCGGCTTTGCTCGGGGCGAAGCTCATTCTCCTGCTGAGCAACGCCGGCTACTACTTAAAGAATCCCAAGGAGCTCATCTGGATCGCGCGAACCGGCGGCGTCTTCCAGGGCGGGCTGGTCTTCGGCGTCCTTTTCGCGCTGTGGTATTTCCGGCGGCATAAGATGCCGACCTGGAAGATCGCCGATATCGTCGTGCCGGCCCTGGCCCTCGGCCACGGCTTCGGCCGGATCGGGTGCTTTCTGGCCGGATGCTGCTATGGCACGGAATGCGCCCTGCCTTGGCAGGCGACTTTTCATTCCGAATACGCCCACAACCTGACCGGCATCCCGCTGGGCATGCCGCTCCACCCCGTCCAGATCTACGAGTCGGCGCTCAACTTCCTCAACGCCCTCATCCTGTTTCTTGTCCTGCGCAAAAAGCGTTTCGACGGGCAGGTCTTCTGCCTCTACATCCTGAACTACTCGGTCATCCGGTATTTCACCGAGTTCTTCCGGGGCGACCATCCCGACCGGGCGATCCTGCTGCGCGGCCCGTCGCCGCTCTTGAGCGTAACCATGCCCCAGCTGGTCTGCCTGATCTGCCTGGCGGCGTCCCTCTTGATGCTTCGGATCTTCGCCAAGCGCTCCCGCGGCTGAGTCGTGTCCAAGACGTCGTTCCTCGTCCGGCCGGGCGCCGGAGAGGGCGTGCGCTTGGACGTCTTCCTGGCCCGCCAGCTCCCCGATTTCACCCGCTCCCGCTTCCAGCATTTCGTCGACAAGGGCCTGGTTTGGGTCAACGGCGAGGCCCGCAAGTCGAGCTTCAAGCTCCGGGCCGGTGACGTGGTTGAGGCGGACATTGAAATCCCCGAACCGGCCCCGGCCAAGCCGGAGCCGATCCCGCTGCGCATCATCTACGCCGACGCGGACGTGGCCGTGATCGACAAACCGAGTGGGCTGGTCGTCCATCCGGGCGCGGGGAACCGGGACGGAACCCTGGTCAATGCCCTGCTTCACCATTTCCCAGAGGTCGAGGGGCTGGGCGAGGAGGACCGTTGGGGCATCGTCCACCGGCTGGACCGGGAGACTTCCGGCGTCATGGTCGTGGCGCGGTCCGCCCGGGCGATGATCGAGCTCAAACGGCAGTTCAAAGAGCGTGAAATCAAGAAAGTCTATTGGACCTTGGTTCGCGTGCCGATGCATAAATCCGAGGGCACTCTGGACTGGCCGATCGGACGCCATATCACTGATGGGCACATTTTTTCGGTTAAGACCAGGCATCCGCGGGTGGCCATCACCGATTATCGGGTGATCCGCCGCTTCGGAAATCTCGATCTGCTCGAAGTCCATCCCCATACGGGACGCACCCATCAAATTCGGGTCCATCTAACCACGGCCGGCCACCCGGTCGCCGGCGACCGACGATACGGCGGTCAGAAGGGAACGCCCCGTTTCTCCCGGCTCTTTCTTCACGCCAGGCTCCTCGGCTTTCGCCATCCGGGATCGGGAGCCTGGATGGAATTCCGGGCCCCGCTGGCCCGGGAATTGGCGCTGACCCTGAAATCCATCCACGGCGGAGACCCGTCCCGCCGGCCGCGTTGACAGGCTGCCGGACGGCGATTATCATTTCTTTATAAGTACGGCCGGTTTCGTCCGGCTTTGACTGGGGAGATCCTTCGCGTGATTCGTCCTCGAATCCGAAGCACGCTGGGCGGCCGCTGGATAGGGGCGTCCGTCTCGGCCGCCGTTTTCGTCCAGGCTCTATGGCTGGCGGGATACGTCGGATTCCCGCGCCGGTCCTTCCTGTTCAAGGGCGATGACCGGGCCGCCACCCGTCGGGAAGCGGTTTTCGTTTGGCCGGACGGCCGATCCGATAACGTATGGACGGCCGATCTCAACCTGACGGAGATCGGCCTTCCCGGAAATCCCATCGAACTCGAAATCAACGGACGAATCGCGGCCCGCATTTCCGCTCCCCGGAGATCGAACCGGATCGAATTCCGGAGCGGAGCTCTCCGGCCGGGCCGAAACGTCCTGGCCGTCGTCTCCTCGAGCGCCTTCTTGATGGGCCGTTTACGCATCCGGAACGTGACGGGGTATTCCTCCGGCTTTCCCGAGATCGTCGCCTTTCCCCGCGCCAACGTTTATCCGGGAGCCGTCCTGTGGCGCGCCTCGGCCGTTCGCATCGCGGCTTCGGTCATTCTGGGAGCCGTCCTCGTGTGGCTGGGCTCGAGGCCCAGGAAAAGGAGAGCCACGGTCATGGGACGGCTCACCGGCGCCTTGCGTTGGCCCGTCGCGGCCCTTCCGTTGGCGATCAGCCTGGCCCCGGCGGTCACTCCGTATCGCGTTCTTGTTTCGGCGGGTTCTCTCTTCGGCTGGGTCTTGCTTTTCGCGGTCTTGGACCGGTGGCCCGAGTTCGCGTCCTTTCTCGGCCGGCCCGCCTTGTGGATCCGGAAACAGGAGAAAGAAGCTCTCCGGCGCCTGTCCCGCCGGGCCTCCGGTGTTCCCTGGCTTCGGACGCGGATGGATCAAGCCGGGCTCGCCCTTCTGGCCGTTTCCCTGGTCTTGATCCTGGCCGCTCCGGGCGGCCGGCGAATGTGGGGAGACGGACAGGAATATTTCACGATGATGATCGGCATCGCCAGGCAGGGAACGACGGCCATCACGGTCCGGTCCTGCAACGAAGTGGACCGGATTCTGGGGCGCAATCCTCATGAGCCGGAGCTCCCGCTGTTCGATTGGTTCCGGAAATCCACGCCTTCGCTCGTCTGGAACGATGCCACGATCGACGGGCCGCATTTCTGGGCCTATTCCTGCCTGGCCGCCGCGTTCGATCCGCTTCTTCGGTTGGTCCATGCGCCGCCGTTATCGCCCTTCCGCGTTCTCCACGCCGTTCTTCTCCTGGCGGGCTTTTGGATCCTCCGGCGCGCGCTCGGGCCGCCGGGGGGGCTGGCCTTGGGCTTGATCGTCCTCTTTTCGCCCCTGCTTTGGTTCGTGGACAAGGTTCAAATCGAGTTTTTCACCGCGATCTTGGCGATCGTCGGGACGGGGTTGTTAGGGGCCAAGCGCCCGGCGGGAGCAGCCTTGGCGTTTGCCCTCGCCTCGACCCAAAATCCCCCCTTCGCCGTGTTGGCCGTTCTGGCGCTGGGGCTTGGATTCTATCGCCGCGGCTGGGCCTTCGTTCGCCGCTTTTGGCCGATCTGGCTGGCTTGCGGAGCGCTTGCCCTCCTCGCGCCGGCCTATTACTACCTTCGGTACGGCGTCCTGAATCCGATTTCGGCGACCGGACAGGCCTCCCTGGGACGGGATCCCCTGCTAGCTAAAAAAATGCTGTCGCTACTGATCGATCCTGATATCGGGCTCTTTCCCAACTGGCCGCTGGGCCTCCTCCTCGCGGGGTGGGCGCTAGTCCACGCGGTCCGCCGACGGAAACAGGCCGATCCGTCCGGCATTCTTCCGTTTGCGATACTGTCCATCCCGTTTCTGCTTTGGATCCAATCGTCGACCGGGAACATGAACCACGGCGCGACCGTCCACATAACCCGTTACGCGGTCTGGTATTTGGGATTCTTCTTTCTGGCCGCTGCACGCCTCCTGTCCGGGCTTCGCCGGCGTCCCTCCGCGCGGGCCGCGGCGGGACTCGGATTGGCCGGCGTCCTCGGGCTCGTTTCGGTCGTGACATTCCCGCCTTCCCGGCCCGAGATCTATGTCGCTCCCACGGCCTTTTCGACGCGCCTGTACGCCGACGAGCCGTCCCTCTACAATCCGCTGCCCGAGATCTTCTTCGAGAGGATGAGAGGCGAAGAAGGCGCGCCTCCGAAACGGGTTTGGGCCGTCAGCAATCCCTCGGGGAGCAAGATCCTGATCATTCGAAACCGCATCTTCGACATTCCCTCCTATAACGGCGTCCCGGGAATCGAGACCTGTCCAGACCTGGATCCGGCGGCCGTTTATCAGGAAGCCAAGAGCCTTTTACGGTCCCATCCCCACAGAGATTATTTCTATATCAACGGGCAGGGAAGCCGGTTGAAAAAAACGGCGCCGGGATCCAATTCCCCCAAGCCGCCTTCCCGCCGCGGCTGACTCTCCGGAAGGCGAGACGACGGGCTCCGAACTCCTTGAGGCGGACGCCCCGAATGGTGTATGATGGCGTTCACTTTTGCGCCAAATGGCGACGGCAAAGGCGCTTTCGCCATAAAACAGCCTGGAGGCTCCTCTCATGAAAGACTTCGCCGCCGACAAAATCCGAAACATCGCTCTGATCGGGCACGGCTCCTGCGGCAAGACCACGCTGGCCGCCGCCGCCCTCTTCGATGCCGGCGTGACCAGCCGCCTGACCAAGGTGGACAAGGGCAACACCGTCACCGACTTCGAGCCCGAAGAGATCGAGCGCAAGATCTCGATCAGCTCGGCCGCTTGCTTCGTTGAATGGAAAGACGGCAAGATCAACCTGATCGATACCCCCGGTTACAGCAATTTCCTATGGGACACGAGCGCCGCCCTGCGGGCCGTCGACGCGGCCGCCGTGGTTGTGGATGCCGTGGCCGGTGTCGAAGTGGGCACCGAAAAAGTCTGGGAGATGCTCGAAGAATTCTCCCTGCCCCGGATGATCGTCATCGACAAGATGGACCGCGAAAACGCCAACTTCGGCCGGGCGGTCGGATCCGTGCAGCAGTTTTTCGGCCGCCAGGCCGTGCCCGTCCAGATTCCGATCGGGGAGGAGAAAAACTTTCGCGGCGTCGTCGATCTGATCTCCGGAAAAGCCTATCTCTACGAGAAGGACGAGAGCGGCAAGGTCGCCGAAGGCCCGGTTCCGGCCGAGGTCAAGGACGATGCCGACCGCCGGCTGCGCGAGCTCGTCGAAATGATCGCCGAGAGCGACGAAAAGCTGATGGAAAAGTACCTGGAAAGCGGCGAGCTCGCTCCGGGCGAAGTCTTGGCCGGCTTGAAGAAAGCGATCCTCAGCCGCCAGATCTTCCCCATCTTCGCCGTTTCGGGCGGCCTCAACATAGGCGTCCAGACCTGGCTCGACGGGATCATCGCCTTGATGCCGTCGCCGATCGAGCGGGGGCCCGTGGCCGCTACCATCGGCGGCAAGGACGGGACGATCGAGCCCTCGACCGAAGCACCGTTCGCCGCCCTCGTCTTCAAGACCCTGTCCGACCCCTACACCGGCCGCATCAGCCTGATGCGCGTCTTCTCCGGCCGCACCAATCCCGACTCCACCCTGGCCAATTCGGCCAAGGAGGCCGACGAGAAGCTGGGCGGGCTGTTCTTTCTGCAGGGCAAGGGGCAGGTCCCGGCCGGCCAGGCCCAAACGGGCGACATCCTGGCCACCGCCAAGCTTAAAGCCACGGCAACCGGAGACACCCTGATGGCCAAGGGCTCCGAAATCGCGATCCCCCGGATCAAGTTCCCGGAGCCATCGATTTCCTTCGCCATCGAGCCCAAGTCGCGGGCCGACGAGGACAAGATCAGCCAGGCCTCGCACCGGATCATGGAGGAGGACCCCACGGTCAGCTTCGAACGGGACCCCGACTCGGCCCAGCTCCTGATCTCCGGCGGAGGGGAGCTTCACGTCCGGATCATCACCGAAAAACTGAAGAAGCGCTACAATGTCGACGTCGATCTCAAGCCGCCCAAGATCTCCTACAAGGAGACGATCAAGGGCCGGGCCGACGTCCAGGGCCGGCACAAGAAGCAGACCGGCGGCCGCGGCCAGTTCGGCGACATTTGGATCAAGATGGAGCCCCTGCCGCGGGGCAAGGACTTCGAGTTCGAGGACAAGATCTTCGGCGGAGCCATTCCGCGCAACTTCATCCCTTCGGTCGAGAAAGGGATGCTGGAAGCCCGCAAGAAGGGCGTCCTGGCCGGGTACCAGGTCGTCGACTTCAAGATCATCCTCTACGACGGTTCCTACCACGATGTCGATTCCTCGGACATCGCCTTCAAGATCGCCGCCCACAAGGCTTTCAAGCTGGCCATGCAGCAGGCCAAGCCGACGATCCTGGAGCCGGTCATGAACGTCGAGGTGTACACCCCCGAGCAGTACATGGGCGACATCATGGGCAACCTCAACGGGCGGCGGGGCAAGGTCAGCGGCATGGAGCAGAAGGGCAGCATGCGCATCCTGAAAGCCGTCGTGCCGATGTCGGAGATGCTGGACTTCGAGCCCACTCTGACCTCGATCACCGGCGGCCGCGGGTCCTTCGTCATGGAATTCAGCCACTTGGACGAAGTCCCCTCCCACCTGCAGCAGAAGATCATCGCCGAGGCCGTCAAGGAAGGACGGGTCCGCCAGGAAGAGGAGTGACATGAAAAAGGCATTCCCGATCGTTGCGGCCCTGGCCTTGCTGATTGGCGGCGCCGCGATCCCCGCGGCCGCCCAAGCCCCGACCCCGGTTGTAAAGAGCCCGGACGAGACTGACGCAACCTATCTCCTGAAGCTTGGCGATCCGCGCTTCAAGGACAAGACCGTGGATGTCGCCGTCGGGCAGATCGTGTCGATGGAGACGGGCAAGACCGTCGCCTTCGAACAGATGATCCGGGAGATGAAGCCCGTCCCGTTCGTCCATATCGGCGAGACCCATACCTCGCTGGCCATGCACGAGCTCCAGGCCCGCATCATCGCCGCCCTCCTGGAACAGGACCGCCGGCTGGCGGTCGGGTTGGAGATGTATCCCGTCACCCAGCAGGAAGCCCTGACCAAATGGAGTCTGGGCATTCTAACCGAAGCCCAATTCATCCGGGAAGGGCTCTGGTACACGACCTGGAACCAGAACTACGCTTTCTACAAGCCGATCTTCGACGTCGTCAAGGCGGGCGGCCTGCCGCTCTACGCCCTCAATGCGCCCCGCGAGATCATCTCCAAGATCCGGATGCGCGGCTGGGACGCCTTGTCCGAGCCCGAGAAAGCCATCGTCCCCAATCCCGACTTGACCAACGCCGAGCACCGTGAGCTGATGAAGGCCGTCTTCTCCAACGAGGGCATGCCGGCGGCTATGCGGGGAACGGGCTCGAACGCCATGTTCGAAGGGCTCTATCGCGGCCAGTCGGCTTGGGACGAGGTCATGGGGGCCAACGCCGTGCGGGCCCATCGGATCGACGGCCGCAAAGTCGTCGTCCTGGTCGGATCGGGGCACCTGATCTACAACCTGGGCCTCAACCGGCGGTCCTCTGAAAGAAGCAAGCTGCCGTTCAAGACGGTCGTGGCCGTTCCCGTGCCCATGGGACAGGCGACGGTCAAGGTCGCCCGGACTCTGGCCGACTACATCGTCGGCATCCAAGAGGAGGCACGCCCGGCCTATCCCTCGATCGGGCTCGGATTCAGCTCTTTCGAGGGCTTGGACAATCTGGTGATCGCCTCCAAGCCCAGCGATGGAGCGGCCCTGGGCCAAGGCTTCGAGAAGGGCGACGTCGTGCTGTCCGTCGATGGTCGATCGTTCACGGACGCCAACGAGTTGAGGACCTATCTGGCCGGCTTCGGCTGGGACGCGGAAATCAAATTCAAGCTGCTCCGCTCGGGCCTCGTGAAGGACGTCGTCCTCAAGTTGACGGAAATACCGCTTCCGGCGACACGCGCCAAATCATAAAAATAGGGAATTCCCCTCAGCGCTTTTCGGTCAGGTCAAGGTACATCACTTCGACCAGGCTGGGCCAGCGGCTCCCGGCCGCGGTTTGGACGCCCATGGCCGCCTTGATCTCGTCGATCGTCTTGCCCTGCCCGATGAGCTCCCTGACCTTGGCCAGCTTGTCCTCCATGGAGGCCAGGAGCTTGCGCAGGTCATCCTTGGTCATGGGATCGGCGTGGCCGGAAAGATAGGTCTCGGCCGGCAGGGAGATGAGCTTCTTGAGCGTCTCGATATAACCCAAGGAGGTTCCGCCTTTCTGGCGATGGACCAGAGGATCGCGGCCCGTGAAGGCCAGATCGCCGATGACGGCGGTTTTTTCGTCGCGGAAAAGAACGACGGTATCGCCGCTGGTATGCGCCGGGCCGAAATGGAGCAGCGAGACTTGGAAAGCCTTCCCATCAGGCAGCTCTCCGTTAAGGACGTTGGAGCTTTCGAATGTCTCCGTCGGCAGATAGGCGCGAAGCGCGGCCATCTTTTCGTCCTTGAAGGCCTCCTCCATCTCGCGCCGGGTTCCTTCGCTGGACTTGATGGTCATGCCCCGGGGAAAGCCGGCCAGGCCGTTGACGTGATCCAAGTCGCTGTGAGTCAGAATCATGAAGACGATTGGATTCGGCGTGACCTTGGCGATCTCGGAAACCATCTGACGCCCGCCGTCGGTCGTCATCTTGGCGTCCACGGCGATGACGAATTGCCGGGCGACGTAGAAAGCCGTGTTGGCGCCGCTGCCCCCTTTGACCAGGTAAAGAAAGGGCGCGATGGGCTGCACGGTCATGGCCGCCGTCTCCGCCATGGCCGGCTTGGCCGCGGGCTGGGCTTGCTGGGCCGCGGCGGGCGCGGCGGAAAGAGCGACAAGTGACAGTGCCGCGAAGACCATCAGGGATATCCGGGACATGGCGTTCCTCCTTGGCCGGGAATGGATTCTATATACTCCAGGCCGGTGGGACTGGCAAGGGCGCGAAGAGGTCCGTCAGCGTTCGAAAAGGCGGCCCAGCTTGCGGAAGGAAAACTGGCTTAGGACGACATAGGCCATCGTGGCCAGGGAGACGGGAGAGCTTTTGGCTTCGACGCGCCCGGCTTTTACGGAGGCGATGATCGAAGGCATCGTCTTGTCCGCATCGATCAGGGAAAAGGTCCGTCCGAATTGCCGGAGGGTGTGGCAGTCCGAAGTGCCTACGAGCGGCTTGCCCGTCCGGGCGGCGAGGCGCCGGGCCGGGCGGTTGAAGTCGATCAAACGGTTATAGTAGGAGGCCAGCTCGATGGCGTCGAAATGGGGGAGGAGACCTTCCACGTGCGGCCCAAGGGATTGGAAGATGACGAAGTAGGGGTGCGGGGCGATGAACAGGCTGGCGGGCGTCTTGAGCCCGGGGACATCGGCCAAGGCATAGCGCCGCCCGGGGGAAACGGGGAATTCGGGATTGATCACGAGGATGTGGCATCCCTCGACGGTGATTTCCGCTCCCGGCAGGAGGAGAATCCCGCGTTCGGCCGCGTAGGCGGCCAGCTCGTCCGAATGGGATACGGCGTTGTGGTTGGTGACGGCGAGGACATCGAAGCCCATCCGGGCGGCCCGATCGATGAGGTCGCGGCTGGAGTACCGGATCGTGTCCTGCGGGTCGTCCCCGGTGTGTGTGTGCAGATCGACTTTCAGCATCCCAGCCTCCGGCGGACCGTTTCCCCGATCGCGGACGGATTGTCGATGACGATGACGCCCTCGTCGCGCAAGGCCTCGGCTTTACGGGCCGCCGTCCCGCCCCCGGCCTCGATGATGGCTCCGGCATGGCCCATGCGCCGCCCGGGCGGAGCGGTCCGGCCGGCGATATAGGCCAGGACGGGCTTGGGGTAGCCGGATCGCAGGTAGGCGGCGGCATCCTCCTCGGTCGAGCCGCCGATCTCGCCGATCAAAAGGACGGCCGCCGTCCCCGGGTCGTCGCGAAAAAGGCCCAGGAGCTCGACGAATCCCATCCCGACGATGGCATCGCCGCCGATGCCGACGGCGGTCGATTGGCCGAGCCCGACCGCGGTCAGTTGGTGGACGGCTTCGTAGGTCAATGTGCCGGAGCGCGAAATGACGGCGATCGGGCCGGGCCGATGGATCGCTCCGGGCATGATGCCGATCTTGGTCTCGCCCGGAACGATGATCCCCGGCGTGTTGGGACCGATCAGCCGGGTCCCTCGCCCGGCCAGCCGGGCCTTGAGCTCGATCACGTCCAGGACCGGGATCCCCTCGGTGACGCAGACGATCAATCCGATTCCGGCTTCGGCGGCCTCCCTGACGGCTCCGGCCGCCTTGAGCGGCGGGACGAAGACGACCGAGGCGTCCGCTCCGGTAGCCGCCCGGGCTTCGGCCGCGGAACCGAAGACGGGCCGGCCGAGGTGAGTCGTCCCGCCTTTGCCGGGCGAAGTCCCGCCGACGATGTTCGTTCCGTATTCGATCATCCGCTGGGCGTGAAAGGTGCCCTCGCGGCCGGTGAAGCCCTGGACGAGGACCTTGGTTGCCGACCCGGCCAGGATGCTCACGGCTTGTCTCCAGCGGCCGCGGCCGCCACCGCCATGGCCGCCGCCTCGTCCATGGTTTCGGCGGAGAGATAGTCCAGCCCGGACTCGGCCAGGATCCGGCGGCCCGCCTCGGCGTTGGTTCCGAGCATCCGGACGACCAAGGGGACATGCAAACCGAAGTCGCGCGACGCCCGGCTGATGCCCCGGGCCACCAGGTCGCAGCGCACGATGCCGCCGAACACGTTGATCAGGACGGCCCTGACGCCGGGATCGGAGGCGACGATCCAAAAGCCTTCCCGCACGGCGTCTTCGCCGACGCCGCCCCCGATGTCGAGGAAATTGGCCGGTCGCCCTCCGGCCTGTTCGATCATGTCCGCCGTAGCCATGGCCAGACCCGCTCCGTTGACCAGGCAGCCGATGTCGCCGTCCAGACGAATATAGCTGATGCCGGAAGCCGCCGCCCGCGCCTCGCGGCGGTCCTCATCCGTCGTGTCCCGGAGCGCGGTCAGTTCGGGGTGGCGGGGCAAAGCCGCATCATCAAGAACCATCTTGGCGTCCAGGGCGATCCAGCCTCCGGCCGCCGACCAGCCCAAGGGGTTGATTTCGATCAGGCCGGCGTCGCATTCCAGGAAGGCCTTCCATAAAGCCGTCAGGACGGCCGTGAAGCCCGCTGCTTCCGGGGCGTTCAGGCCGCAGGCCGAGGCGATCATCCCGGCTAGGGCGGGGGAGAGGCCTTCGAGCGCGGGGATCGGTTGCCGTATGACGGCGCTCGGCGAGGAGCGAGCCAGGTCCTCGATCTCCATGCCGCCTTGTCCCGACGCCAGGACGATCGCCTGGCCCAGGTGCCGATCGATTGTCGCGGCTAGGTAGACTTGGCGGCCGATGTCGACGGATGCCTCGAGGAGAAGCCGCCGGACGGGAAGTCCGGCCGGCCCGGTCTGCGGGGTGATCAGCCGGGCGGCGAACATTGCTTCGGCCATGCGCCGGGCTTCCTCGAGCGATGCCGCAGTCCGGACGCCGCCCCCTTTCCCGCGGCCACCGGCCAGGATCTGGGCTTTAAGAACGACGGCCCGGCCGGAAGCGATGATCCGCCGGGCGATCGCTTCCGCTTCCGTCGGCGTTGCGGCCAGACCGCCGCCGGGGATGGCGACCCCATGGGCGGCCAGAATCGCCTTGGCTTGATGTTCGTAAAGCTTCATGGAACCGCCGGAACCCGTATTCTACTCCATCCGGAGCCGGGCATAAAAAGGCTCATCTCCCATCTCCGGGGAGCCAAGCGGGCCGGGGTACACCGTCGGGGGCGAGGGTGCTGAAAAGCGATGGTTGAGCCCGTGACGCCAGTACCTTGATGGAAATCCAGGACGAGATCGAGCCGGAGACTCGCCGGTCCGAGAAAGACATAAGTGCAGGCTCAACCGAGCAGCCGGGACGATACCCCGGAACGCTATCCCCGGAGATGGGAGATGAGCCATAAAAAAGCCGGCAAGAGCGGGGCCCTTGCCGGCTGGAAATGCGTCGCGCCGCGGCTTCAAGCTTCAGAGCTTGGTTTCACCCACGGTCTTCTTGACCGAGCCGATCGTCTTCTGGAGCTGGGCGTTCTCCTCCTCGGTCAGCTTGATCTCGTAGATCTTCTCCAGGCCCTTGGCGCCGATGAGGCAGGGGACACCCATGAACAGGCCGTTCACGCCGTATTCGCCCTCGCACAGGGCGCAGGCCGGCAACACCCGCTTCTTGTCCTTAAGGTAGCTCTCGGCCATGACGATGGCGCTCCAGGCCGGGCTGAAGAAGGCCGAGCCCTTGCCGAAGAGCTTGACGATCTCGGTTCCCGCTTCGCGCGTCCGCAGGACGATCTTATCGATGAGTTCCTTCGAGGCGATCTCGGCCAGGGGCACGCCGCCAACCGTGGTCAGACGGGGCAGGGGCACCATGTCCGGACCGTGGCCGCCGAGGACGGTCCCGGCCACGTCGACGACGGACACGCCGAGCTCCATGGCGATAAAGGCCCGCCAGCGGGCCGTGTCGAGCGTGCCGGCCATGCCGAGAACCTGGCTCTTGGGGAAGCCGGTCATCTTGTAGAAGGCGTAGACCATGGCGTCGAGCGGGTTGGTGACGACCAGGCAGAACGCCTTGGGGGCGTATTGCTTGACGCCGTTGGCCACCGCTCCGATGATCTGGAGGTTGACCGCGAGCAGGTCCTCCCGGGTCATCCCGGCCTGGCGGGGCTTACCGGCCGTGATGATGACGACGTCGGCGCCGGCGATGTCCTTGTAGTCCGAGGTGCCGATGATGTTGGCGTCGTAGTTGCCGTGCGGCGCCATTTCCATCAGGTCGAGGGCCTTGCCCTTGGCCGGGTTCTCGAGCTCGGGGATATCGAGAATGACGATGTCGCCCATCTCCCTTTGGGCCGCCAACATGGCCAGGATCTGTCCGATCTGGCCGCCGCCGATCAATGCGATCTTCTTCCTCATGCCGTGGGACTCCTTTTATGTTTTTAGAAATGAGGGAGTGCTATTTTATTGGAAGTCATGGGCGAAAGCAATCCGGGTGCGGCCGGGACGAGACGCGGCTTGACCTATCCCCCCCCTCTTTTTATACACTAAGAGGCCCCCTCGACCGCGGGGATTCGATCCAAGGAGACATATCCATGCTGGAAAGCTATTTCAAGATGGAGGCCGAGCGGCGCGCGATGGGCGTCCCGCCTCTGCCTCTGACACCCGAGGAGACGGCTGAAGTCTGCCATTGGCTGGAAGCTCCTCCCTCCGATTGGACGAGCCGGCTCGTCGGCCTGTTGCGGGACCGGATTTCTCCCGGCGTCGATCCGGCGGCCGAAGTCAAGGCCGAATGGCTGGCCAAGCTGGCCGGCGGAGAAGCGGCCTCGCCGGCCCTGACCAGGGAAGACGCCGTTTTTATGCTGGGGACGATGCTGGGAGGATACAACGTCGGCCCGTTGGTGGCTCTGCTCGAGGACAAGGATCTTGGCCGCGCGGCGGCGTCCGCCCTGAAGACCATTATCCTCGTTTACGGCGCGTTCGACGCCGTCAGAGACCTGTCCGGGAAGAACGAGGCGGCCCGGTCCGTCCTCGAGTCCTGGGCTGCGGGGGAGTGGTTCCTGTCGCGTCCCGAGCTCCCGGCCGTCCTGACCTTGAAGGTCTTCAAGGTCGACGGCGAGATCAACACCGACGATTTCTCGCCGGCCAAGCATGCCTCGACCCGCCCGGACATCCCCCTTCACGCCCAAGTCATGGGCCTGACGCGCTTTCCCGGCGGGCTCGAGACGATCGCCCGGTTCCGGGCCGAGGGGCATCGCGTCGTCTTTGCGGGCGACGTCGTGGGGACGGGATCCTCGCGCAAGTCGGCCTGCAACTCCGTCATGTGGCATATCGGCGAGGATATCCCGTTCGTCCCCAACAAGCGCCGGGGCGGCGTCATCCTGGGCGGGCTGATCGCCCCCATTTTCTTCAATACGACCGAGGACTCGGGCGGCCTGCCGATCGATAAAGTGGACGTGACCGGACTCAAAACGGGCGATAGCGTCGTCCTCGACATCCGGGCCGGATTGCTCAAGGCCGAGAACGGACGGGAGATCTCGCGCTTTGCGCTCAAGCCCGCCACGATCCGGGACGAATACCGGGCTGGCGGCAGGTTGAACCTGATCATCGGCCGGGCCTTGACCGGGAAAGCCCGGGCCGCCCTCGGCCTTCCCGAGGCCGGCTTTTTCACCCGCATCGATAATCCGGCTCCCGGACCGGATCAGGCGTTTTCCCAAGCCCAGAAGATCGTCGGCCGGGCCTGCGGCCTGCCCGGAGTCCTGCCCGGAACGGCCTGCGAGCCGCGCATGACCACGGTCGGTTCCCAGGATACGACCGGGCCCATGACGGCCGACGAGCTGAAAGAGCTGGCCTGCCTGGAGTTTCAAGCTGGCCTGTTCATGCAGTCGTTCTGCCACACGGCCGCCTATCCGAAGGCCGCGGACGTCAGGATGCACAAGACGCTGCCCGCCTTTGTCACGTCCCGCAAGGGAGTGGCGCTCCGGCCGGGCGACGGCGTCATCCATTCCTGGCTCAACCGCCTGCTCCTGCCCGACACCATGGGCACGGGAGGGGATTCCCATACCCGCTTCCCGATCGGGTTGAGCTTCCCGGCCGGATCGGGCCTGGTCGCGTTCGCGGGAGCGCTGGGCTTCATGCCGCTCGATATGCCGGAATCGGTGCTCGTCCGATTCAAAGGGAGTCTCAACCCGGGTTTGACCCTGCGGGATGCCGTCAATGCCATTCCCTATGTCGCCATCCAGAAGGGACTCCTGACCGTGGCCAAAAAAGGCAAGAAGAACGTCTTCAACGGCCGCATCCTGGAGATGGAAGGCCTGCCGGACCTGACCGCGGAGCAGGCCTACGAGCTGACGGACGCCTCGGCCGAGAGGTCGGCGGCCGGGAGCGTGATGGCCCTGGGGCCGAAGTCGGTGGCGGCTTACCTGCGGAGCAATATCGCCCTGATGGAGAAAATGATTGAAACCGGCTACCGGGACTCCGAAACGCTCAAGCGGCGCATCGAGGCCGCCCGGGCGTGGTTGTCCAAACCCGATCTTTTGACTGCGGATGGAGAAGCGGCCTATGCCGCCGTCCTGGAAGTCGACTTGGCCGAGATCCGCGAACCGATACTCGCCTGTCCCAATGACCCGGATGATGTCAAACTCCTTTCCGAAGTCGCGGGTGATCGGATCGACGAAGTCTTCATCGGTTCATGCATGGTCAACATAGGGCATTTCCGGGCCGCGGGCAGGATTTGGGACAAGGCGCCGTATCCTAAAACGAGGATTTGGATCACGCCGCCGACCAAGATGGACGAAATCCAGCTCAAGAAAGAAGGCTTCTATTCCATTCTGTCCCAGATCGGTGCAAGGACGGAGATCCCCGGTTGTTCGCTTTGCATGGGCAATCAGGCCCGCGTCCGACCCGGAGCCAACGTTTTTTCCACCTCGACACGCAACTTCGACGACCGGATGGGTGACGGAGCGAGGGTCTATCTCGGATCAGCGGAATTGGCGGCGGTCACCGCGCTGGCCGGCAAGCTGCCGACGGTGGAAGAGTACATGAAAGTCATGAAGGAAAAGGTGATCCCATACGAATCCGAGATATATCGTTATCATCAATTCGATGAATCAAATGACTTCTCTTTGAGTTATAGTTAATCGATGATCGATCTCACCGGTCGAAAGACTCTGATTACGGGCGGGTCCCGAGGCATCGGGAGGTCGGTTGCCGTCCTCTTTGCCGAAGCCGGCAGCGATATCGCGATCACTTACCAGAACCGTGAAGAGTCCGCCTTGGAGGTCAAGGCGGAAGTCGAGAAGAGAGGCCGGGAGTGTCTGGCCTATAAAGTCGAGGTTTCTCAAGAAAGCCAAATTCGGGCCATGGCCTCGGACTTGGCCGAACGCTGGGGAGGCCTCGATGCCTTGATCAACAATGCCGGCATTTGGACTTATTTGGAAATGGGCGCAGGGGACACGGAAGCTTGGCGGCAAACGATGGCCGTCAACCTGGACGGCCTCTTCTTCCTGGTGGACGCCGTCCTTCCGCTGCTCAAATCCAGATCCCGGGCGGCCATCGTCAACGTGGGCTCCACGGCCGGGATACGGGGGGAAGCCCGCCACTCTCATTATGCCGCGACCAAGGGGGCGGTGAATGCCCTGACGAAGTCCTGGGCCGTGGAATTCGCCCCCTGGAACATCAATGTCAACTGCGTCGCTCCCGGCTGGGTCGATACGGACATGTGCACCGGAGTCTTCAGCGATCCCGCTTTCCGGGAGAGCGTCCGCCAGTCCATTCCCCTCAAGCGGATCCCGCCTCCGGAGGACATCGCCGGACCGATCCTTTTCCTCGCTTCCGACCTGGCCAGGCATATAACCGGGGCCGTTCTCAACGTCAACGGCGGAGGTGTGCTGTGCGGAGCCTGAAAAATTTGTCCTTGACATCGATTTTGGGGCTATGGTAATCAACTACGTGTAAAACGCATCATGGGAAAGAAACACTTATCCCTCATCATTGTCCCGCACGACAAATCCGGCTACCGGACTCTCTCTTTTACCAAGCGGATGATCAAGGCGATCAAAATCGGCTTGATCACGATCGTCGTCTTGGGCTTGGGGGTTACCGCCGATTACGTCCGGATAAGGGTTAAAGGCCACGAATACAATAACTTGGCCGCTGAGAACGCCAAGCAGAAAGAAATCCTGGTTCAGTACGAATCGGCCATGGGCGTTCTTGAAAAGCGGGTCCAGGCCTTCGACGACTATGTCAAGAAGCTCAACCTTATGGCCGGCATCAAATCTCCGGACGTCCTCAAAGAGGTCGGGCAGGGCGGGCGCAGCTATACGCCCGAAGCCGAACAAACGATCCCCGGCCAGCTTCCCCAGATCGGCTCCGGAAATTTGAAAAATATTCAACAGAAGACTGAAGATATACAGAAAAATCTGGACACGCTTGTCGGCTTCTTCCAGACCCAGGAAAATCGGCTGGCGTCCACGCCGTCAATCTATCCGACGGTCGGTATCATGACATCCGACTTCGGCTGGCGGCAGGATCCGTTCACCCGCAGGCAGGCTTTCCACTATGGCTTGGACATCGCTTCGGCCGAAGGCAATCCGATCGTGGCCACCGCCGACGGCGTCGTCATCTCCGTCAATTCCGACAGCCTGTTGGGCCGCAATGTCCAGGTCAACCACGGCTTGGGAATTACGACGGTCTATGGGCATATGAGCGCTTTTAAATGCCGGATCGGCCAGAGAGTCAGCCGGGGCGACGTCTTGGGTGAAGTCGGCCATACGGGCAAGTCTCTTGGCCCCCATGTCCATTACGAGGTCCGGGTCAACGGGACGGCGGTCAATCCCTTCTACTACCTGCTGGAAGAGTAACCCTCTCCGAATCCTATCGTTCTTTCGAACCGGGGCCGGAGTCCGCCTTGGGGTTCAATCGGCGCCGCGGTACGGCACCCCGGGAGCGGGGGTGAGGCGGAGACCGGGACGGATCTTGCCTCCGGCGAGGTACGCGGCCGCATCCATCGCTTTACGGCCTTCCGGCTGGAGCCTGGCGATTCCATAGGCTGTTCCGCCGCCGCAGGCGATGAGGATCCCCGTTTTACCGACCGAGAGCACCGTGCCCGGCTCATAAGCGGCGGGCGGGGCGCCAGCCTCGAGATGGGGTTGGCCGGCCAGGATGATGAGCCTTTCGTCCCCCAGAAAGCCGAAGGCGGTCGGCCAGGGAGTCATGGATCGAATGTGCCTGTCGACGTCCGCCGCTTCGGCGCTCCAGTCGATCGCGCCGTCTCCCTTTTTGAGCTTGGGAGCATAGGTCGCCGCCTCGTGCGCCTGCGGACGGGGGGCGATCACGTCCAGGGTCGCCAGCGTCCGGATAAGAAGCCCGGAGCCGATTTGCGCCAGCCGCCGCTCAAGCGAACCCGTCGTGTCGTCCGGTCCGATCGGTTCCTCAGCGGAGGCGTAGATGTCGCCCTCGTCCATCTTTTCGTTCAGTCGGAAGATCGTAACACCCGTCTTCTTTTCGCCCCGCCGGATGGCCCATGAGGCCGGAGCGGCTCCGCGGTAGGCGGGCAGGAGCGAAAAATGCAGGTTCAGGGAGCGATGGGGGGGCAGATCGATGACGGACCCCGGCATGATCTGGCCGTAAGCCACCACGATATGGATATCGGAACGGACGGCCCGCAAGCGGTCGACGGCCCCGGGATCCTTGCGGATGCGCTCGGGCTCGTATGTCGGCAGGCCGCGGCTGACGGCGAAGGCCTTGACCGGGGACGGCGCGGGGAGGCGGCCCCGGCCGGCGGGACGGTCCGGCTGGGTCACCACGAGGGGCACTTCATGGCCGGCCGCGAGGAGGGCGGACAGGGACGGAAGGGCCGCTTCCGGGCTTCCGAAAAAGACTATGCGCATCAGGCTTTTTTCTTGGCCTCGGGCTTCTTGAACTTCTTTCGGATGAGGCTGCGTTTCAAAGGCGACAGATAGTCGACGAAAAGCTTGCCGTCGAGATGATCGATCTCGTGGCAGAAGACCCGGGCCAGCATGTCCTCGGCCTCGATCGTCACTTCGCTGCCTTCGAGATTCAAGCCTTTGACCACGACCTTTTGGGGCCTGGCCACCTTCTCATAGACCTCGGGAACCGAAAGGCAGCCTTCTTCGCGGATGCACTTGCCCTCGCGTTGGACGATCTCCGGATTGATCAGGGCGTAAAGAGCGTCCGGATCTTCGCCAATGCTCAAATCGACCGTGACGACCCGCTTACGGACGTCGACCTGCGGGGCGGCCAGACCGATGCCGGGCGCCTTGTGCAGGGTTTCGATCATGTCCCGGACCAGGGTCCGGATATCCGCGTCGATCCCGGCCACGGGCTCCGACTTCATGGTCAGGGCCGGATCGCCGAGCTTGAGGATGGTGCGTTTGGCCACGGTTCGATTCTCCGGGGCTATTGTAAACGATTCCCCGCCGCGGTTTCAATCGGGCCTTGGAGCAAAAAGGGCCGGCCCGTCGGGGCCGGCCCTTAAGGATCCAAAGGGACGTCAGATGACGGCGGACGGCGGCGGAGGCTCGTCGGCCGCGCCCGCGTTCTTGATCGGCACCTTGATGAGGTACCAGCCCATCAGGATGAGAACGATCAGCCCGAGCCAATACGGCGGAGTCTTGAAGATGGTCGGGATGTCAAAGCCGATGACGTTCTGAAGGAAGAGGAACTTCCACAGGGCGCGCAGCAGCCCGGTCAAGCCCTCGCCGGCGATCAACCCGGCGGCGATCAGAATGCCGACGTTGGTCGCCCGGGCGGACTGGGCGGCGTTGAACTTCCGCTTGGCCATGGATTTGTCGACGAGGCCCTTGATCATGCCGCCGACGAAGATGGCGAAGGTCGTTTCGAGGGGCAGGTACATGCCGACCGCGACCAGCATGGGCGACTTGACCTGGACGAGGATGAGGGCGAGGCCCATGAGCATGCCGACGATGACGAGCGGCCAGGCCATCTCGCCGCCGACGATTCCCTGGGACAGGGCGGCCATCAGGCCCGCCTGGGGCGCGGGGAGGTCCTTGCTGCCGAAGGTGAAGGCGCCGTTCAGGAGCATCAGCGGAAAGTACATGACCAGCGAGGCGACGAGAATGCCGAAGATGTTGCCGACTTCCATCTTCCAGGGAGTGCCGCCGAGAATGTGCCCGACCTTGAGGTCCTGCAGCATCTCGCCGGCGACGGCCGAGGACACGCAGACGACCGCGGCGACGCCCAGGACGGCCGCGACGCCGGACGTCCCCGTCGCCCCGATCAGAACCATCAGCAGGGCGGCGATGATGAGGGTCGAGAGGGTCAGGCCCGAGATGGGATTGTTGGACGAGCCGATGGTCCCGACGAGGTTGCCGGAAACGGCGGCGAAGAAGAAGCCGGCGATGGCCATGACCACGGCGGCGAGGACGGCCGAGCCGAACGACTTGGAAAAGGTCTGATAAACGAAGACCATGAGGATGAAGGTCAGAGCCATCATGACCATGACGACCTTCATGTCCAGGTCCTTCTCGAGCCGGGAGACGACCTCTTCCTGGCCGGCGGCCTTCTTGACGTCGCTGATCGACCGCTTGAGGCCGGCGCCCAGGTTCTTGCGCATCTTGTAGAGGGTGTAGCCGGCGCCGACGAGCATGCCGCCGACGGCGATCGGCCGGATGATGAACTTCCAGACGTTGGTGACCATGTCGACCCACTTGATGTCGGCCGCGGCGACGCCCGGCCCGTAGAACATGGGCACGAGCTGGGGTCCGAGGAAGAACATCAGCAGGGGGGCGAAGAGGCCCCAGGCCAGCAAGCCGCCGGCGAAGTTGAGGGAGGCCAGCCGCGGCCCGATGATGTAGCCGACGCCGATGTAGGCGGGGAAGATGCCGGGCCCGGAGACGGCCACGGTGCCGCCGGCGCCGATCGTCGGGTCGGCCTTGGAGGCGCCCAGGCGGACGAAGCTCGTCCCGATCTTGCCGACCTTGATGATGAAGTCCTTGCTGGCGGCGAAGAGCTGGACGACGCCGAGCGAATAGATCAACGCCCCGACGCCCATGGCCTGGAAGAGGTGCCTCGAGCCGTGGCTGCCCTTCTGGCCGGCTTTGTGGATCTCGGCCGCGGCGACCGATTCGGGGAAGACGAGGTCCGGATCGGTGACCATGACCCGGCGCAGGAAGGTCACGAACATGATCCCGAGCAGGCCGCCGACGAACATCAGGGCCGTGCACTTGATATAGGAGCCGAAGCTGTTGAAATCGGTCCAGGCGCCGGAGATGACGAAGGCCGGGACGGTGAAGATGGCCCCGGCGGCGATCGACTCGCCGATTGAGCCGATGGTGCGGGCGATGTTCTCCTCCAGGATCGAGCCCTTCATCAGCTTCAGGACGGCCATGCCGATGACGGCGGCCGGATAGGTGGCCGCGATGGTCATGCCGGCCCGCAGGCCGAGGTAGGCGTTGGCCGCGCCCAGGATGACGGTCATGAACAGGCCGATCAGGACGGCCCGGAAGGTAAACTCCTTCATGGCCACCTTCTCGGGGACGTAGGGTTGATGGCTCATCCGAAACTCCTTGCGGGAAGATAAGCCCCTTATAGCCCAGGACCGTGGGGGAGTCAAGAATCGGGACCCCGCAGGGCGGCGGATGATGCTGATTTGCCTGAAGAACGGAATTGTGTTAAAAAGTGGCATTCAGAGGATGCATCATGAGCGTAGTCCGCTGGTTTAAGAACCGCTTGTTCTGCGACCTGGCCATCGACCTGGGCACGGCCAATACCCTTGTCTATTTGAAAGGCAAGGGGATCATCATCCAGGAACCGTCCATCGTCGTCGTCAACAAGCAGACCGGCAAGGTCGAGGCGGTCGGCGGCCGGGCCAAGGACATGCTGGGCAAGACACCGACCAACGTCCTGGCCATCAAGCCGATGCAGGACGGCGTCATCGCCGACTTCGAGATCGCCGAGAAGATGCTGGATTTCTTCATCAAGAAAGCGACCAACAACAAGGGCTTCTTGCTGCGGCCTCGGATCGTCATCGGCATCCCGACCGGGATCACCCAGGTCGAGCGGCGGGCGGTCAAGGACGTGGCCATGCGGGCCAAGGCGACCGAGGTCTACTTGGTCGAGCAGCCGATGGCGGCCGCCGTGGGAGCCGAGCTGCCCATTTCCGAGCCGACCGGCAACATGGTCGTCGACATCGGCGGCGGGACGACCGATATCGCGGTCATCTCCCTGGACGGAGTCGTCTTCAACCACTCCATCCGGGTGGCCGGCAACGAAATGGACGAAGCCATCATCCAGTACCTCAAGAAGAAATACAACCTGCTGATCGGCGAACGCTCGGCCGAGATCCTCAAGATGCAGATCGGATCGGCCTACCCGCTGGATGAGCCGATGACCATGGAGGTCAAGGGGCGCGATCTGCGCGAAGGCATCCCGAAGACCATCGTCATCGACGACCAGGAGATCCGCGAGGCGCTGGAGGAGGTCGTGGCCTCCATCGTCAGCGCCATCCGCATCGCCCTGGAGAAGACGCCGCCCGAGCTCTCGGCCGACATCATCGACCGCGGCATCATTCTGACCGGAGGCGGATCGCTTCTGAAGAACCTGGACAAGCGGATCCGGGAGGAAACGCAGCTTCCCGTCTTCATCACCGAGGATCCCCTGACCACCGTCGTCTTGGGCGCGGGCAAGATGCTGGATGACATGGAGCTGCTGAAGAAAGTCTCCATCCCTTGATCCGTCGATAAGGTGGATCATGCCCCTGGCCCGGCCTGAACGCAGGAAGCTCCTGGTTGTGGGAGGCCTGCTGATCGCCCAGTTCCTGATCATCTCCCTCCAGGTGCCGCTTGGAGAAGCCCCCAGCGTTTTCGAGCGCGTCGTCTTCTTTGTCCTGGCGCCGGTCGAGGGGCTGTTCAACGGCACGTACGGGTTGGCCAAGGGCGTGTGGAACCGGTATCTCTATTTGCGGGATGTGGAGTCCCAGAACCACGACTTGCGGCAGGAAGCCTTCCGGCTGCGGCAGGAAAACCTGATCCTCGGCCGCGGGCTGGCCCGCCTGCAGGACCGGGAAGCGGCCGCCGGCATCCTCTCGACCGTTCATGCCTCGTTCGTGCTGGCCTCGGCCATCGGTGTGGACGCGGTCAACGGCCGCCGCTCGATCGTCATCGATCGGGGCACGGCCGACGGATTGCGGCCCTACCTGCCGGTCGTCGACGCGGAAGGCCGGCTCGTCGGACGGACCGTGAAGCCGCTGACCGCCCGAGAGTCGACGGTCGAACTCATGACGAATGAAGGCTTCAGCGTCGGCGTCGTCTCGGCCAAGTCCGGCGTCGACGGCGTCCTTTCGGGCGACGAGAAGACGGGGCTGTGCCGGCTGAAGTTCATCCCGTCCTCCAACGAGTCCCTCGAAGAGGGGGAGGAGCTCCTGACCTCGGGCTTCGACAAGATCTTCCCGGCCGGAATACCGGCCGGGACTATCACGGCGATCCGCAATGAGCCCCTCCTGTTCAAGACCATCGAAGTCAGGCCCTATCTCACGATCCGGAGCTTGAAGACCCTGGCCGTTCTGACCGCCCGGGCAGGTGAAAAGCCGTGAGGGATGTCCTGCACGGCGGCCTGACCCTGGCGGCGGCGTTCGTCGTCCATGCCGTTCTGGGCCGATTCCTGGCCACCACTCTTTTCGGCGTGGATTCCTTCCTGATCGCGGTTCTCTTGTTCGCGATCGTCAAGGGCGATTTGGCCGGGGCCGTCATGGGCGCCGCGGCCGGCTTGTTCGCCGATGCCTTTTCCATCGGTGTCTTCGGCATCTCCGGGGCCGCTTACATCGGCGTCGGCTTTCTGTCCGGCTGGATCTCGCGGCGGATCAACGTCCTGGGCTTCCTCCGCTCCTTCGTCTTTCTGACGGGTTTGTCGATCCTGGCCTTTGCCGGGCGCTTGACTCTGAACGCGGTGGTCATCGGCGAGCCGATCCCGTGGCAGCGGGGCCTGCTGCTGCTGCGCCCCGTGGCCACGGCCCTGGCCGGCGCGGCGGCTTTCGCCCTGTTCCGGCGCTTCCGGAGGACCCGTGTACGGTGACAAAATCTATGAGGACTTGAGCCTCCTGCAAAAGCGGGCCTGGCTTGTCTGGACGATCGTCGCCGTGGCCTTTGTCGCCCTGGTCTTCGCCTACTGGAAGATTCAGGTTCTCGACAATGTCAGCTACCGGGCCCGGGCCGAAGCGAACCGGACCCGGACGGTCTCTCTCCCGGCTCCGCGCGGCATCCTGACCGACCGCAGCGGCAAGCTCGTCCTGGCCGACAACCGGGCTTCCT
The DNA here is from genome assembly GCA_028749235.1 of Acidobacteriota bacterium. Classification (GTDB taxonomy): domain Bacteria; phylum Acidobacteriota; class Aminicenantia; order Aminicenantales; family UBA4085; genus UBA4085. The sequence continues at coordinate 23,822 of JAQULS010000044.1, forward strand.
TCAAGGCGTCCCTGATCCGCGAGAACACCAAGGATCTGGAGGGCTCGATCCAGGAGGCCGCTCGCCTGCTGTCGCTCGAGCCGGAGGTCATCCGGGAACGGATCGGAAGATACGCGAGTGAGCCCGCCTTCCGGCCGATCGTCGTCAAGGACGAGCTGACTTTAGAGGAGGTCGCGAAGATCGAGGCCCGCAAGGCCGAGCGGCCCGAACTCGTCATAGAGACCGAGCCCAAACGGACCTATCCGTTTGGGGAATTCGCGGCCCATACACTGGGCTACCTCCAGGAATTGACGCCCGAAGAACTGGCCTCGGCCTACAAGATGCGACGCCCGGGCGATATGGCCGGCAAGACCGGCATCGAGGCGGCCTATGACTCCGTCTTGATGGGGAAGGAAGGCCAGGTCGTCGAAGTCGTCGACAGCCGGGGCCGCAAACAGAGCGAGCTGGTATCGGCCGAACCGGAGGCGGGGACGAAGCTGCGGCTGTCTCTGGACTTCGACCTGCAGTCCAAGGCCCAGGAGCTTCTGCGGGGCAAGGAAGGCGCCATCGTCATCCTCTCGCCCAAGACGGGTGAGATTCTGACCCTGGCCAGTTTCCCGACCTTCGACCCCAATAAGTTCATCAATCGCTTCACTCCGGAGGAATGGATGGGCCTAGCCGGCAGCCCCGACCGGCCCCTCCTCAACCGGGCCGTGCAAGGGCTTTACTCGCCGGGCTCGACCTTCAAGATGGTCATGGCTTCGGCCGCGCTGGAGGCGGGGGTTATCGGGCCGGGAACCCAGTTCTTCTGCGGCGGCGAAACCGAGATCTACGGCAACGTCTTCCACTGCACGGGAGCGCACGGTTCGCTGGCCCTGGCCGACGCCATCCGCTTCTCCTGCAATATCTATTTTTATAACCTGGGCCGCCTTCTGGGCATCGATGCGATCGCGGCCAACGCCATGCGCATGGGCTTGGGCCGCAAGACCGGCGTGGATATTCCGGGCGAGAAAGAAGGTCTGGTCCCGACCCCGGAATGGAAGAAGAAAACCCGCAAAGCCGCCTGGTACTCGGGCGAGACGATCTCGGTGGCCATCGGCCAGGGACCGCTCCAGGTCACGCCTCTGCAGATGGCCGTCGTCACCGCCGTGGTCGCCAACCGGGGCCGGATGATCCGGCCGCGGCTGGCCATGAACGGCGAGGCCGAAGCTCCGGTTGCCGTCCTCGGCTTGACCCGGACGGCCATGGAAGCGGTGGTCGAAGGCATGTGGCGCTCGGTCAACGCCCAGGGTACGGGAAGGGGCGCGCAGATCGAGGGTTTCGACATCTGCGGCAAGACGGGCTCGACCCAGACGATCAGCACCGAGACCGCGGAAAGGATCAGCCCCACGTCGCGCCAGCGCAAGACCCATTCCTGGTTCACCGGTTTCGCCCCTCGCGGTGATCCCGAAGTCGTGATCACCGTCCTGATCGAGTTCGGCGGCCACGGCGGCGCGACCGCCGCTCCGGTCGCCCGGGAGCTCTTCGACCTCTATAAGGCTAAACATGCTGGATCGAATCCACCTCAGGGAAATTGACTGGATCCTGATCGGGCTGGCCGTGGCCAACTCGCTGATCGGGCTCGTGCTCATTTACAGCGCCTCGCACCTCTCGCCCGTTAATCCGGCCCTCAAGCAAGCCGTATGGCTTCTGGTCGGGCTGGCGGTTCTTTTCCTGGTCTTGGCCTTCGACTACAAGCTGCTCATGACCATTTCCCCCTACGCCCTCGGCCTGCTCATGGTCGTTCTGATCCTGCTTCTCGTCCTCGGTCGGGCCAGGGGCGGAGCCAAAAGCTGGATCGGCATCGCCTTCCTGGGCGGCCAGCCGTCGGAGCTGGT
>JAQULS010000045.1 GCA_028749235.1 Acidobacteriota bacterium
CCGCCTCCGATACGGCCATAAAATACCGCGTCATCTCGGGATCAGTCACCGTCACCGGCCCGCCCTTTCGAATCTGCTCCTGGAACAAGGGGATGACGCTGCCCCGACTGCCGATCACGTTGCCGAAGCGGACGGAGACGAATTTAACACTGTTTCTCCGATTCAGGACACGTAGGATTTCCTCTGCTACCCGCTTCGTCGCACCCATAACGCTCGTCGGGTTGATGGCCTTATCCGTAGAGATATTGATGAAGATCTTGACGCCGGCCTTGATCGCCTCCTCGGCCAGGACCATCGTCCCCATGATGTTGGTCTTAATTGCTTCTTCCGGATAATGCTCGAGGATGGGGACATGCTTATAAGCGGCGGCATGAAGGACGATTTCGGGCTTGTGAGCCGCATAGACCGCGGCGATCTTCCTCCGATCACGAACGCAGGCGATGACGGGGACGATCGGGGCGTTGGCGCCCTCGAATCGATGGACAAGGTGAAACAATTCTGTCTCATCGATATCGAGAAGGATGAGGCGGGACGGACCGAACTGGAGGACGGTTCGGGCCAGTTCGCTCCCGATCGAGCCACCGGCCCCCGTAACGAGGACCGTCCGACCGGCAATCATGCCGCGGATCTCCTGAAAATCGATCTTGACCGGCTCGCGCCCCAGGACGTCTTCGAGCTGGACTTCCTTGATGTCGGATAGCGTGACATTGCCGTCGACGATTTCCAACAGGCTGGGCAGGATCTTGATTTTCCGGCGTTGGTCCGCGGTCCGCACCATTTCGACAATGCCCCGAATAACCGAGGAGGCTGCCGACGGCAGGGCCACCAGCACCTCGTCGATTCCGTTGGCCTTCAGGATCTCGGGAAGCTGAGCGGTCGTCCCAACTACTTTGACCCCGTCGATGTACATACCGAGTTTGGCCGGGTCGTCGTCGATAAATCCCACCGGAAGAAAGTGGGACTTCTGGTTGTTCAGCATCTCCCGGCTGATTTGCGCGCCGGCCGCTCCCGCCCCTACGATCAGCATCCGGGTGCTGCTTCGGCCTGATTTCCCCATACGGTGCCTCAGGACAAAGAAGGCCCGCTTGGATATCCGCAAGCCCCCAAGCCAACCGACAGTCAGGATATAGTCGACCAGGGCTACCGAGCGGGGGAAGCCCTTGAATGCGGCATATGGATCGACGACAAAAATGAGCAGAATCAGGCCTAGCGAAGCGGCCGTTACCGCGGCGACGAGCCGACTGAGATCGCGGAGGCCGAAAAAACGCCAGGTGAAGCTGTAAAGACCAAAAACGGCAAGAAAGAATATGGTTATGGTCAGCTTGGGAATGAGCAGAGACCAGAAAAGATCCAATTGCGAGGGCGGGATGCGCCCGTCGAAACGGACCCAAAAGGCCAGATAGGCCGAGCCGACGAGGAGGGCGGCGTCGGCAAGGAGAAAAAAGGCGCGGCGCTTGAGCTTTGTGGTCTTCAAAAGTTTACAGAATGTTTTTTGATATTTGGTTCCCATACTTCCCCCCAAAACACCTACAATCAAACCCATCGCGGTCAAATCGAAAGCGGGCAGGCTGCCGCCCACGGCGCATTTTTCGTTCCATTCCTCTCAACTTTTGCCTGCGGCGGCGCAATAGGCGCCTGCGGACAGAACAATACTTATATCAATGATACGCCCAGAAAGCGTGCGAAACCAGATGGAGATTCGGGAGAAAATTTGGCAACACGACAAGAACCGCCCAAATAGCCCATCTTGTATAGCACCCTTTCCAATACGCCTTGGAAGCGAGAGCATAATTCTATCCCTATCCAGAGAGTTGTCAAGGGGGAGATGGGAAAAAAGTAAATGCTATTTGAATAATTCACGGTCTACGCCTTAAAGTGCGCTCATGAGCAGCAATTCCAGAATGAAGACGACGACCGCCCAGAAGGCCAGGGTCGGCTTGTCCTCGTGGATATCGAAAGCCACGGCTCCCCAACGGTAATTACAGTCCCGACAGAGGAAGTGCTTGTGGGCGAAAAGATAACGTCCCGGATACTCACTCCCGCGGGTGCGAGAGCGGCGGATGTCGGTACCACCGCAAATGGGGCATATCGAGGTTCTCGCTTTGGCCAATTTTCGCCTCTCCCGGCGAGGGTTCCCGTTCGCCGGATATCTATCAGATTGCGTCTTGGTGCATTAGAAGATTTGGCCCGTAGTGAAAAGGACGACAAAGACAAGAAAGAGAACGATCCCCGACCAAAGGAAGAAAGTCAGGACGTCTTCATGAAGATTGAGGGAAAACGCGCTGAAGCGGCGGCCGCAATTCCTGCAGTGGTACATCTTGCGCACAAAGAAATGGCGAGCGATTTTTTCCGCGCCTCTGGTAGAGGAGCGGCAGGTCTCTAGACTCCGACAAGACGGACAGTTCGCCATCACACCCCTATCGAACCAGATGGGCTTTTTATTATAGGAGAAATCATGGCGCAAGCGGAGTTTTATAATCTTTGCTGATCAAGGAGGCTACCATCCCGCATGAAAGAGGCGCCGGAGGCCGAAGCCGACGGCCGTAAAGACCGTTGCCCAGATAAGGATGGTCTTTTTATCTTCGCGGAGGTCCAGCGCCGACGCGGCCCAGCGGGAGTTGCAGTCCAGACAGCGGAAATGCTTTCGGGCGAAAAGGAGACGCGGCACGCGTTCCCAGCCCATGGATATGGAGCGGCGGATGTCTTCGGAATTGCAATATGGGCAGACCATTAATCCCCCCTAAACAACGGAAACGAATATGCGCCTTCGTTATATTAGACCCCAAAACTGGAGTTTTATTCCCGGGGAGGGGTCAGGTCTTAACTTCCTGAGCTTCGCGATGGTCCCCGGAGCTTATAGCGAAGGGGATTAACGTTTTTGGCGAGACCTGACCCCATGACATAAAACAGGGCGAGGGATCAGCTCTACTCCGCCGAAGCCTCGATCACATCGTCTGCGTCCACCAAGCAGCAGTCCGGCGGCAACGAGATTCCCTTGGCGTGACGGGGCACAAACGCAGCATAGAGAACCCGGCCTTGGGGCGGACCGGATATGGGGGGACGCGGCTTTTCCATCATCACCGAGAAAAGGGCGAGGACTTCGGGCTCCGTTAGGATCCGTTCCGACCATTTGACCTCGCCGAGGAGAAGCGTGCGCCCGTCGAGCGAGGCCGAGACGACGTCCCATTCGGGCTCGTTCCCTCGCCAATACCGAGAGGCAGGAAGCCAGGGTCCCGGCGCGGCGACATCGGGAGCGGGGGCGGCCAGCCGGGGCACGGCGGAGCGACACATCTCTTCCCAGGTGGAGGCGAACAATCCGCTGCATACGCGATCCCAGATGTGCCGGCGTACTTTCGGCGTGGCCTCGGCCAGCGAGGATCGATGGGAAGCCACCAGGGTGAACCAGCTGCGGACAAATGGGTCTTCCAGCTTGTAGAGGGCGCGCTTGCCGGACTTTTCGGACTCGCCGAAGGGGACTTCGCGGCGGATGAGGCCCATGTCGAGCAGCCGGCTCAACGGCCGCGACAGCGATGTGACAGGTCGTCGCAAGCGCCCGGCCATCTCGGACGGCCGATGCGCGCCCGCGCCGATGCAATCCAGGATGGAGCGGAGCGCGGGGGCCGGCGGGAACTCCTCCAGTAAGAGCGTGTCCAGCTCATTGTGCAGCGGACCCAGGGGATTTAAGAGCAGCGCGTCCACAGCGGCGAACAGGTCGGCGCCGAACGGCTGGGCCAGCTCCCAGTAGCGAGGCATGCCGCCCCAGACGGCATGCGCCATGATGGCCTGATGATTCTCCTTTAAGCCGAAGACTTGGGGTAAATACCCGGCCGCGATCGGCTTGAGGCGCAGGGCGACGGCGGCGCGGCCGAACAGCGGCGCCGAGGGGGCAAGGACGATGCCGTGCATCATGCGCTGGCTGGATCCGGCCAGGGCGACACAGAGCCCGGCCGTCTTGGCCTCGTGGTCAACCCAGCGCTGCAGAACGCTGGCGATTTCGGGCGCGGCGGCCGCCAGATAGGGCAGCTCGTCGATGATGATGGGTCCGGGCCAGAGGGCTTGCTGCGCTTCGCGGGCCAAGCGCGCGAAGAGGCTGTGCCAATCGGGGTAATCCACCTCATTGAACCCGGCGAATTTATCGGCTATGCGGTCAGCCATGTATTTGCGCTGAATGGAGGGGGCGGATTCGTCGCCGACAAGGTAGAGGCCGTTCTCCCGGCGGGACCATTCGAGGAGGAGGCGCGTTTTCCCGACGCGCCGGCGCCCCCAGACGACGGCCAAGCCTCCGGATTTCGCTCCCGACAGGCGCAGGAGCTGCTGCAGCTCGGTCTGGCGATTGATGAATTTCATGGTGAGAAGATTATACATTAGAACATAATGTATTGGAACATATTAAATAGGGGGTCAGGTCTTAACTTTTAACGTTTTTGGCGAGGCCTGGCACCGCGGGGTCAGGCCGGGTTAAATTTGTTAATCCCCTCGCGGATAATGTGGATAATATTGACCTGCGTCCGTTAAGAGCACAAGTAGGCCGCTCCGGGGACTATCGCTCAAGGAGCTCAAGAAGTTAAGAACTGACCCCAAATTGAAGCGATCCAAGAATATTCTAAAAATATTTCTTGACAAGACATGTTCTTGTAGTTATATTTAAGTTGCAATTGTGGTCACATAGGAAACAGAGATGCGTTTCGTCAATGTTCGTGAGCTTAAAAGCAAAACATCTGAAATACTCCGAGCGGCCGCGGGCGAGGACATCATCGTCACCAATCACGGAAAACCCGTGGCCGTCGTTAGCGGCATAGATGCGGGTGATCTGGGACGGATCGGCCGGCGGGGTGGCGGGAGTGGGGTCGCCGAAAGCCCGCCGGTATGGCCTACGAGTCTTCGCCATGAGGAGGCCGTTTCCCCGCATCCTCCACCGTCTCCCTTTCCCCCTTCGAACGGGAATACCGAGATTGATCCAAGCTCCGGGGTTAGGAAAAGACCAGCCTGGAATCCCCTGAAGGCCGTCTTTTGGGATTACCCGAATCTGACGGAAGAGCGGGCTCTCAAGGCGTTTCTTGCCGAGGCGAAAGCCAACCCCGAAAAAGAACAACTTGATTGGGCGATGACTCGACTGCTTGAGCGCGGCCGAGTCATCGACGTCAAGAAGCTCTTTAATTGGAGCGAGATCCGCGCCGCGCTGACTCGGCTCCGCTTATCGCCATGGGCAAGGGCTAAATGGAATCGCATGCTCGAGGTCTACGATCATGCTTAGCTGGTTCCCTGAAGCTTTCATGGGACCTGATCAGAAGCTTACCCTTTCTCGATTGGCCCGTATCCCGGAAATCGAGGAGCATTTCTTCCTCACCGGCGGTACGGCATTGGCCGTTTTTTACCTCGGCCACCGCACCTCCGAAGACCTGGACTTCTTCTCCACCGAGACTTTGGATCTTTCGGAATTCCTGCATCGGATATCTTTGGCTTTTCCCGAAGAAATCTCGTCGACTCGGTCGGCGGATCTCTTCGCATCGATCCTCATCCGAGGCGTTAAGGTGGACTTCGTTTGCGATCAATCGTCTCGGCCAGGCCCTCGGCCGCACGCGATATTGGGAGGGGAGGCCATCCTCTCGGTCGATACGGTTGAGAACATCGCTTCCAACAAGCTGACGGCCATGGTCTCGCGGACGGAGATCAAGGACTTCATCGACTTTTATTTTATCGGCCGCAGCTATCCCATGATCGAGCTCGATTCTCTCCTTCTGGAGGCTCAATCCAAGGAACGGTTGTTCGAAGACCCTTCCTCCGCGGCCTTCCAAATCGAGTCGGCTGCCGCGTCATTACGGAAAGCGCTCGGGCAAGATCCCGCGGCCCTGGGCAAAAAAGAGGGCATCGACGCCCCCGGCATGATCAAACCCATCGACTTGAAGGAATTCTGGCGGTTTTTTGAGGACTTGGCCGGCCGGCTTTATCGGCGCGGCGCCGAGAATTTTTAACCATAGTCGGCAAGACCCATACCATCCATGCTTTCGCCATAGTGCTTTTTGTTGACACCGGAAAGCGAACCCTTTACCCTGGGACAGGGACCGCACCAACCTCCAATCATGCGCTGCGAACACAAGCGACGAACCCGCTCGGCCGAATACCCCGGGCTGACGCTATGGACCTGCCGCGACTGCGGCTTCGTCTTTTCCGACCGCTGGAGCGGGGGCTTTGATCCCAAGAAGCTCTACGATTCGTTTTACGACCAGAACGAGATCGTGGGGAGATTCCACAGCCCGGTGGAGATCGTCATCCGGCTGTTCCGGCTGTTCCGGGCCTTCAAGATCTGGACGATCCGTCCGGGGGCCCGCTCGATCCTCGACATCGGCAGCGGGCGCGGCTTCATGCTGTACTATTTGAAGCGCTTCTTCGGATACCGGCGGGCGGCCGGGACGCAGATATCGCGCGGGGCCTGCGAGTTCTCGCGGCGGACGCTCGGGCTGGAGATGTACCACGACGACCTTCCGGAATGCGGGCTGGAGGGCGGCTCCTTCGAGGTCGTGACCCTCTGGCACGTGCTCGAGCATATCCTCGACCCGGAGGGCTACCTGGAGGAGATCAAGCGATTGCTCGTTCCGGGCGGGCGGCTGGTCGTCGAAGTACCCAACTTCCTGTCCTGGACGAAGGCTTATACGGGGCTGGATTGGCTGGGCTTGGACCCGGACTACCACGTCCACTTCTTCACCCCGGAGGCGCTGACGGCGGCGCTGCGGAAGCACGGCTATCGAGTCCGCCTGGTCCACACTTTTTCGCTCGAGTATTCCGCCTTCATCTCGACCCAGAGCCTGATCAGCAAGTGGACCCGGACGCCGAACCTGGTCTTCCGGGCGCTGCAGACGGCGGGCGAGGGACAAGGCCAAGGCAAGCGGCCGGAGCGGGTGCGGATGGGGCGGACGCTGCCGCTTTTCGCGGCTCTTTTTCCCTTGTGCCTGATCGCGAACCTGCTTCTCTTCGGAACGAAGAGGGGCGAAGTGCTGCTGGTCGTGGCCGACTCGCCCGCGGTGAAATAAGATCGGCTTTATTGTAAGATTCGCCCGCGGTGATGGAGCAACGCACGAAACCGAAGCCGAATATCCCCAAGTGGTCCCGCTGGCTGGCGGCGGTCTGCCTGGCCGCGGCGGCGTTCGCGGTTCTCAAGAATATCGCCTATCCCCTGCTCTGGAACGACGAGGGCGAGACGGCGATGTTCGCCGAACGCGTTCTGGATTACGGCTATCCCAAGGTGAGCGACGGGAAGAACGTCGTCTACTACTTGGAGCTGAAGGACAAGATGGCGGGGCGGCGGACGCCGGACGGGGCGTACCTGGGATCGGGCTGGGGACATTTCTACTGGGGTACCATAGGCGCGCTCGCGGCCAGGGCGGCGGACGGAGTGGCCGGGGCGCGGGGGGCGGACCTTTACTTGAAAACCGCCCTGCTGCGGCTGCCGTTCGCACTGGCCGGGCTGGCGGCAATCCTATTGGCGATAATCGCGGTAGCCCCGCTTTTAATGGGCGGGAACAGCGGAGGCGCGGGCGGATCGCCGGCCCGGATCTGGCTGTTCGCCGCCGCCGTTTTTGCCTGGCAATCGCTGTCCGTGTCCTGGGCGCTTCACATGCGGGAAATGCGCTATTACGCGCTGGTCTGCCTGCTATTGAGCTGGCTCCTTTACTTGACCGTGAGGCGGCATACGGGCCGGATGCGGGCAGGCCGATACGCGGTGCTGACGACGGCAGCGCTGGTTCTGCTCCTGGTGACGTTCCCGCCGGCGATGGCGGGGGCGGCGGGTGCGCTGGGGCTGACCGAAGTCGTGTTGTTCGTGAGGAAAAGGGACATCCGGAAGGCCTTGGCGGGAATCGTCCCGTTGGCGGCGGCCGGGGCGGCGGGAATTGTCTACGCGGGCGTGTTCCGATCGCTTAGAATCGCGGCTGGATTCGCGGAGCTCTTTCCGAGGACGCCCGCAAGGACGCGGGAGGCCGTGGTCAAGATTTTCGCGTTCTTCCGGGACTACGAATCGCTGTGGGTCATCGCGGCGGCGCTGGGGCTGGGAAGCGTCGTCGCGGGTGTCTCCTGGATAAGGGCCCGGCGCGGCGGGCGGTTGGCGCCGGGGACGGCGAGGGAGCACGGCGGGTTGCTGCTGATGAGCCGGGCGGATCGGGGCTTGGTCGGATTGTCGGTTCTGGTGGCCGTATATATCCTCATCCACGCGGCCGTTTTTATCATGGCGTCGTTCCCGTTCCCGTTTGAGCGCTATTTCATCTGGCTCCAGCCGGCGGCGGGGCTGGTGCTGTGGCTCAACCTGTTCGCGCTGGGCGGGACGCTGAAAACCCTGCCGGACAAGTGGGCCCGGCGCGGGGCGCGGGCGGCGCTGGCGGGCGGATTCATTTTGCTGGCGACGCTGACGGCGGGAGAGAGGGTGCCGGTTTTGCGGGCCCGGGTCTACGAGCTGTTCCATCGGTACATAGGCCCGGTGGATTATGTCGTCGGGTTCATCAGGCGGCAATACCCGGACACGAGCCGGCTCGTGGTGGCCACGAACTACGAGGAAGGTGTGCTCCAGTACTACCTGGGATCCCGGGTCATCATCGGGTTCGTGGGGAACAACCTGAAAGAGGACATGAAGCTCACGCCGGACGTCATCGTGGGCCGCAAACGGTCGGCGTACACGAACCGAAATATCCTTGAGCTCATGGAAAGGGCCCGTTATAAACAGAAGACCATCTGGATCCACGATACGATCATAAACAACATTCCAGAGGTTATGCCGGGCTTTAATTCTCATCGATATCGGACGGAGCGGACGGACAACGAGCGCTGGGCCTTGAAGATCCTCTACAAATAGGGGTCAGGTCTAGAGATTCAAGATTTCTGCCAACATAAGTTGTCGTTTCGTCAACGATCGGCGTCGAATCTTGAACCCCCTCCGCGGAAATACTTCCGCTACAAATAGGGGTCAGGTCTAGAGATTCAAGATTTCTGCCAACATAAGTTGTCATTTCGCCCACGATCGGCATCGAATCTTGAACCCCCTCCGCGGAAATACTTCCGCTGCGGGGACGGATGCCGTCTCTAGACCTGACCCCCGCTTGAGGCCTATCTCATCATAAGGCATAATGAGCGGGATCATGCCGCACAAATCACGGGAAACCGCATTCGCCCTGCTGGTGACGCTGCTCTTTCTCGCCGCGGCGGGATTTGTCATCTCGCGGCACGAGATCTGGCGGGACGAAGCCCAAGCCTGGCTTATCGCCAAGGATAGCCGTTCGCTGGACGACCTGGCCCTCCGCATCAAATTCGACGGCCATGCGGCGACCTGGTACTGGGGGCTTTTCCTGCTGTCGCGGTTCACGTCGTCGCCGCTGGCCATGCAGATCTGGCATCTCCTGCTGGCGGCGGGGGCCGTCTTCCTGTTCGCGCGATTCGCGCCGTTTCCGCGGGCGGCGAGGCTGCTTTTCGCCTTCAGCTATTACGCTTTTTATGAATACGGGGTGATCGCCCGCAACTACGCGATCGGAGTGCTTGCGCTTTTCCTCTTCTGCGCGGCCTGGAAGCACAGGAGGCGGTCGCTCCTCCTGCCGGCGGCGTCGATCCTCCTGTTGGCCCAGACGATCTCCACCATGTACGTCCTCGCGGTCGCCCTAACCATCGTCCTGGCCGGCGAGTGCATCCTACGGCGGCGCGCCGAGCGGCCTCGCTTCCTGATTTTCGCCGCGGTCGTCGTGCTGATCGGCCTCGGCATCGGACTCTACCAGTCGATCCCCGATTCGGCCTCGATCTTTTCCAAAAGCTTGTCGACCGAGATGCAGGTCGATCGGGCCTATTACATTTTCCGGCTGATCGGCAAAACCTGCCTTGCCCTGCCGGATCCGGGCCCGCATTTCTGGGGGAGTTCGATATTGACCCGGTTCGCGTCCGCTCCAATCACGACCCCGCTTTTTTCGGCCCTGTTCGTTTTATTCGCCCTGGCCGCCCTGTTCGACAGGCCGCGGGCGCTCGCCTTCTACGTCATGTCCACCGGAGCGCTGTGCGTCTTTTATTATGCCGCTTATCTCGGCTACATAAGGCATCATGGCGCGCTGTTCCTGGCGTTTCTGGCGGCGCTCTGGCTCTCGGCGGATGAGAAGCCGCTCCGGCTGCCGGGAACATTCCTGCGCGGCGCGGCCGGATGGGCGAGGCGGGCCGTACCGGCGGTCCTTGTCGCGGTTTTGGCCGTTCAGACGGCCGGGACCGCGGTTGCCGTTCGGTACGAGATCGAATTGCCGTTCTCGCAAGGCAAGCGCGTGGCCCAATACATACGCGAACAGGGTCTGACCGATTGGGTGCTGGTGGGAGACATATACTATTCGCTGGCTCCGATTTGCGCTTATCTCGACCGGCCGATTTACCAGCCTTTCCATGAGCGCTGGGGCTCCTATGCTTTGTGGACGCGTCCCGACCACCTGAATAGGGGCATGTCCCAGATCCAGGACGAAGCGGAGCGGTTAAGCCGGGAAACGGGCAAGGAATATCTTCTCATTCTGAGCTATCATTTGGATCGGGATTCGCTGGCCACGCGACATTTGCGGCCGGTGGCCTTTTTCGGCGGTTCGATCGTCATGGACGAATCGTATTATCTCTACCGCCGCGACAAGCGAACGTTGGGGGTCAGGTCTTAAGACGGCATCCGTCCCCGTAGCGGAAGTATTTCCGCGGAGGGGGTTCAAGATTCGACCCCAATCGCTGACGAAATGTCTACATTAGTTGGCAGAAATCTTGAATCTTAAGACCTGACCCCCAAATTCAAATATCGCGGAGACGGACGCCGCGGCGATCCTTGTCCGAGACGATGGGGTCGGTGGCTTTCCAATCGATGGCCAGATCGGGATCGGACCACAAAAGGGTATGTTCATCGGCGGGCGAATAATACGCCGTGCACTTGTAAACGAAGTCCACGCTCTCGCTCAAGACGCAGAAGCCGTGGGCGAAACCGGCCGGGATGAAGATTTGGCGGGGCGACGCATCCGAGAGCTCGAGCCCGACCCAGCGGCCGAAAGTCGGCGAGCCGGGCCGGATGTCGACGGCCACATCCCAAACCACGCCCCGGACGACGTAAACGAGCTTGCCCTGGGGATGGGGCGATTGGAAATGGAGGCCGCGCAGGACGCCGCGGCGCGAGCGGGAATGATTGTCCTGGACGAACGGGCCGGGGATGCCGGCCTCGCGGTAGATGTCCTCGGAGAACGATTCGAGGAAGAAGCCGCGGTCGTCCGTGAAGACGCGCGGTGCGATGATCTTGACCTCGGGCAGAACGGGAGCGGACGCGACGGAAAGAGCCACGCTCACACCTCGCCGTCGGCCACCCGCAGCAGATAGCGGCCGTATTCGTTTTTGTCCATTTCGCGGGCCAAGGCGCGAAGCTGGGGCGCGTCGATGTACCCGCGGTGGAAGGCGATCTCCTCGACGCAGGCGATCTTCAGGCCCTGCCGCTCCTCGATCGTTTGAACGAAATTGGAGGCCTGGAGGAGCGAGTCGTGGGTGCCGGTATCCAGCCAGGCGAAGCCGCGGCCAAGGAGTTCGACCTTGAGCCTGCCGGCGGCGAGATAAGCCCGATTGAGGTCGGTGATCTCAAGCTCGCCGCGGGGTGAAGGCTTGAGCGAGCGGGCGAAGGCGGCGACGTCGCCGTCGTAAAAGTAGAGCCCCGGGACGGCGAAGTGGGAGCGCGGATGGGCCGGTTTTTCCTCCAGGCTCAAGACACGGCCGGAGGCGTCGAACTCGACGACGCCGTATTGCTTGGGGTCGCGGACAAGATAGCCGAAAACCAAACCGCCGGAGGTGAGCGAACCGGCCCGCTCGAGAATCTCGGACAGGCCGTGGCCGAAGAAGATGTTGTCGCCCAGGACAAGGGCGCTGGGATCGCGGCCGATGAAATCCTCGCCGATCAGGAAGGCCTGGGCCAGGCCCTCGGGGCGGGGCTGAACCTTGTATGTGAAGCGCAGGCCGAGCCGGGCGCCGTCGCCCAGGAGCGCTTCGAAGCGGGGCACATCCTCGGGGGTCGAGATGAGGAGGATATCGCGGATCCCGGCCATCATCAGGACCGACAGGGGGTAATAGATCATCGGCTTGTCGTAAACGGGCAGGAGCTGCTTGCTGACGACCCGGGTAATGGGAAAGAGGCGCGTGCCGGCCCCCCCGGCGAGGATGATGCCTTTCATGGCTGTAGGATAGTGGCGGGGTCCCCGGGTGTCAAGCAATGGGGGTCAGGTCTAGAGATTCAAAATTCGACGCTGTTTGTTAACATTCGTTGACGCGATTCGGCAACCGCCGTTGTCAGAAATCTTTAACCCCCTTCGCGGAAAATTCTTCCGCTGCGGGGACGGATGCCGTCTTAAGACCTGACCCCCATCTTAGCCGAGCCGACGGCGATGATGGTGAATCCCGCCTTGCGCAAGTCCGGGTAGAAGTGCTGCAGCATGCGGCGGCCGTCCATGATGAGCGGCCGGCCCTTGAGCTCCCGCAGCAGCTCGCCCAGGCCCCGGAACTGAGGCCAATCCGTGGCGATGATCACGGCCTCGGCGGAGTCCACCGCCTTGGCCTCGTTGGGCAGATACTTGATCTTGCGGGAGGGCGGGAAGAGGACCTTGAAGGAGTCCATCGCGGCCGGGTCGTAAATCCGGATTTCGGCCGCGCCGCGGGACGAGAGCACGCGGACGATGTCGATGGCCGGCGAATTGCGGATGTCGTTGGTGCTGCGCTTGAAGGCGGCGCCGAGCAGGGCAATGCGCTTCCCGGCCCAGGAAAAGCCCGCCTCCTTCTCGGCCCGGTCCAGGAAGCCGAGCAGCTGGCGCCGGTTGGCCAGGTAGGTTTCGTTGACCAGGAGCGGCTCCTTGCCGGCCTCCTTGAGCTGGGCGGAGAGCGAGCGGGCGTCCTTGATCAGGCAGGAGCCGCCGGCGTAGAGGCTGTTGTAGAGACCCCACGATCCGATGCGCGGATCCCCGGCCAGGATGCGGCGGACGTTCTCGAACTGCAGGTCGGTGAAGGCCTCGCAGGTGCGCCCGATGACGTCGTAGCAAATGGCCAGCTTGTTGAACAGGACGAAGTTGGCCAGCAGCTTGCCGGCCGCGGCTTCCTTGGGATTGACTTCGACGTACTCGATGCCGGGCGCGTGGACGAAGCGCTGATAAACGCGGCGCATGACGGCGAAATCTTTTTCCCGCCAGGCGCCGACGACGATGCGATCGGGTTTGAGCGAGCCCGAGACCGCCTTGCCCTCGACCAGAAACTCCGGGTTGGAAACGACGCCGAAGTTGCGGACGCGGCGCTTGCGGAGCATCTCCGCCGTGCGGTCGGCCATGACGACGGGCACGGTGCTCTTGTTGACGATGACCACGGCCTGGGTCTGCCGCCCCTTGTTGCGGCGGGCCAGGGCGCGGGCCAGACGGTCGGCGGCCTTATTGTAAAAGGAGAGGTCGGAGGCGCCCGTCTCGCCGATCTCGGGGGTCGGCAGGCACATGAAGACGGCGTCGCACGTGTCCAGGAACGACTCGACCTTGCGATAGTCGGAGGTGAACTCGATGCGTTCGCGGTTGCGGACGAGAAGGTCGCCCAAGCCCTCCTCGAAGAGGCAGTTTTCGATCGTATCGCGGTCGCCCGAGCCGAGCATGGCGATGCGGCGCTCGTCGACGTCGTAAACCAGGGTATGATGGCCCGAATCGGCGGAGACGGCGGCCGAACAGGCGCCCACGAATCCCGCTCCGATGTAGAGGATGTTCACGGAGGAAAGGGAAAGATACGGAACCGAGACCAGGGTGAAGGATGGCGACGCGGCGGCGGGCTTTTTCTTAGCGGGCATGTCAATCTCTCCAAAGAGTATATGGGGTCAGGTCTAAAGATTCAAGATATGATCCGATTCGTTGACGAAACGTAAACGCCGGTTGTCAGATATCTTGAATCTTAAGACCTGACCCCCAATGCTTTCATGGAGGGGTCGCCGAAGAGCGTGAACATCTTCAGGATATCGGACGAAACGCCCTTGGCATAAGCGGCGATCTTGGCCTGCGTCGTGATCATCCCCAGCGAATCCAGGCCGCCCTGGAAAAGGTTGGTCATCGTCTCGGTCAACAGAAGAGAATGCTCCCACGGATAGCCCAGGCCGCTGGGCGAAAAGCTCGCGTAGCCTCCCTTGTCCGCCGCCCTGACGATGGCTTCGGCCAGGCAGTCCTGGTTCGTCCCGGTGAAAAATCCGTTCAGACAGTTGAACGTGCAAAACAGCGGCAGATACGCCGCGTTGGACAGCAGCCCGACTTGCGATGCCCCGAAGATACGCTCGGCCGCCCAATCCGTCACCGAACCGTGCCCGACGTAACTGACCAAGTCCACTCCCCCGTCGATGGCCCCGACGATGTCGGAGGTCGCCTGCGCGGCGGAGTTATAGCTCCTCAGGTACACCTTCACGGCCGCATAATCAGACGGGAGAACGTCGAGGACCTTGTTGTTGATGGTCTCGAAGTCCAGGTCGTCGTTGTCGGCCACCAGCAGGACGCGCTGGGCCGGCGGCTGACTCCGGGCATCGGCCGCGATCAGCTTGTCGATCGTCGCCTCCGCCTCCGCGGGCGTCCCGCCGGGAATGCGCCCGATCATCAGGTCGGGGATGTCATCGCCGCCGTCGACGCAGGCGTACCAGTTGTCGCTCGGGGTCAGCCCCAGATCGGCGGTCAAATCCAAGTAGGCCGGGATTTGTTGGGCCCGGCTGTCCGCCAGATATCCCTTGGGATCGATCGTCGCGTCGCCGATCAGCGCGACGTAGACCGGAGCGGGCCGCCGCCAGCTCCGGTAGGCGTAGGCGAGAAAGTCCTTGATCGCCTCCGGATCGACGATTCCATCGCTGAACTCATTGTAGATGTCCTCGACGGCGACGAACGTCCCCCTCACTTTCCGGATCAACCGGAAAGCGGCCAGCGCCGCCGCGGGCTTGGCCAGCTCGCGCGGGGCGATGACGATCAGATCGGCCTGGCGCGTCGTGCCGAGGAGGGCGCCCGCCTGCCAGCTTTCGATTCGCGCGGCCTGGCCCAAACCCGACGCCGCGGCCACATAGTAGCGCCGCGAGGAAGCCGCGGCGGCCCCGAAGCGGACGACGTATTTCCCCGCCGCGAGGGCCACGTCGTATCCGGTCAGGGCGACGGGGTTGTCCGGGTCGGTCACGTCGAACGCTTCGACATCGGCCGTCGAGAAGCCGCCCACTTCGACCGTCCCGGAGCCCGCGTCATCGACCTCGAACTCGATCGCGTTGTCGCGGGCCGTTAGCGTCCGCCAGTACCGGACCTTGATCCGGTTGAGGTAGACGACATCGACCGTCCCGCTGACGCCGGGAGCCTTGATCCGAATGACGTTGACGCCGATTTTGGCCTCGGACTGCGACGCGTTCGCCGTCTGGACGAAAACGCCGGCGCCTTCCCAACGCTCGTCGCTCCACGTCTCGCCGTTCACGGCGATCGAGGTCCGGTGGCCCGCCGTGGACCGCCCCTGGAAGGCGGCCTCGATCCGCATATCGTGCCCGTCGGCCAAAGCGTCCTCGGGCAGGGCCAGGGAGACGAACAGCTCCATCGGCGCGGTCAACCGCGTCCAGAACCAGTAGTCGGTCTCCGGCGCGCCCGGCGTTTGATACCAGATGGAGGCGTTCACTTCCAAATCGATCTCATCGCGAAATACCGAGATCCTCTCCCCCGCCGCCGGGGCGGCCGCCCGGGACGCCATTTGCGGACCGCCGCCGTCCTCCCAGGTCAGCCAGTAGGCGTTGCTCCAGGTATAGTCCGATTCGACCGGCTCGGCGTAAAATTCGATGACGTTGCCGGGTCCGAGCGCCGCCCCCGTCTCCGGCCGCACGGTGAAGGCGACTTCGCGGCCCCGATTGAGAAGCTTCAATCCCGCCGGGCTCTGCGACTGGGGCATGCCCTGTGAGACAAGATCTTCATAGGAGACACTGAAGATACCCCTAGACTGGGTTTCGATGCGGACCGCATTGGTCCACGCCGTCCGCCGCCCGGCCCGGAGGGGCGAGCCGGCCGGGATGGAGGCCCCGCCGGCGCGGTTGATGACCAAGGCGCCGCTCATCCCGGCGAAAGCGTCGCCTACCTCAACCGAAGTTCCCGGCGCGGCGGGCAAGGGCCTGTCGAAGTCGACTCGAACCCGGATGCGGCTGTAGGCGCGAAGCTCCCCGGTCACGGGATTCCATTGGAACGGATGAAAGACCAGGCGGGCGACGGCCAGACCGCGCATCGAGGCCGGCTCGCCCAGCTCGGCCAGGAGGCCCGGATAGAGGGCGTCGCGCCCGAAGACCGCGGTGTCCCGCGCCGGCACGGCGACGGGCCGGCCGTCCTCATCGATGTCCAGCCGGGGAACCGCGGGATTCGGATGGCCGAAGAGGCCGTCGAACTCGGCCTCCAAAACAACCAGGCGGCATATTCCGCCGGCCGGCACTTGGAGAAGCGTCCCGGTCAGGGGCAACTTGGGCCGCCCGGCCGTGGTCTCATAGCTCCAGCCCGGCAGGCTGATTTCGCGTTCGATGCCGCGCTCGGAATACACGTCGCTTGTCCGGTAAGCCGGCAAGGCGAACTCGATCGTGGCCGAACGGGAATCGGCCGCCAGCAGGGCAAGCGGTCGACCGGGCTGGCCGGCGGCGGCGGCCGGAAGCGCCAAACAGACGGCGGCGAAAAACGGCGCCCAAAAACCCGCGGCCCGAAGCCGCTTGGATAAACGCATCGGCTTTCCCAACGGCGTTCGGATCATCGGATCATTCTCCCTTTTCGCTTTTTTCGTCCGCCGGTCTTCCATATCGCCGCCAGGGCTTTCGCGGTCCCGCCCGGCGTCCCGCTGCGGACGCTCAGGCAAACGGCATCCTTGAGCAGGCCGCAGACCCGGAAAAACGCGGCGCCCGGCTTTTCGATCGTCCAGGGGTTCGAGCTGTCGATCAGGCCGGCCAGAAAGCATCCGGCGGCCTCGGAAGCCGGGATCTCGCGGATATCCGGCGAGGCGGCGAACGCCCCGCGGCGGCCGCTCCGCTCGTGGATGTTGAGAACGGCCTCCCGCCGCGCATTGAGGGCCCGGATGACGCGGGCGCAGTCGCCGGCGGGCGGCAGGGTGACGGAATCGTAGACCGTCCCTTCGATCCTGGTCACCCGGCAGCCCGCGGATCCGAGGTCCTTCAACAGGAGATCGGTCGCCTCGGTCTTGATCAGGACGTTGTACCCGGACGGCCCCCCGGCCGCCGGGACGGTTTCCAAAAAGACCATTTGTCGGATGGGAACGGCCGGGCTTTTCGCGGGGACGACGGCCGCGGCCGAAGCCCTCGTCTTCCGGACCGCTGGGCCGCCGCGCTTCGTCCGGACGGCCAGCTCACGGGGGAAAGCATGGACGCGGCCCGTCTTCAGGTTGACCGGGCCATATTCGTCCGAATAGACGGCGAATCCCGCTTTAATCAAGGCCAACAAGAGAGTCGTCTTGCCCGCGCCCGAAGGCCCCGCGACGACCAGGGCGCCCCCGTCCTTCACGGCCACCGCGGCGTGAAGAAAGGCGAAACCGGGCAGGGCCCGGAAGATCTCGCGCTGGACGAGGTTGAAAACGAAACCGGGATCGATCGACGGCAGGACGACGGCCCTTCTCAGGGCGGCGCCGCCGGCGGCCGGGGACGAGATCCCCAGGCGGGGCGGAGAGGCCCTCAACCTTGCCTCGATCCGCAGGCCGCCGCCGGTCCCTCGCGGCGGCGGACCGGCGGCCTGCCTGAAGAATCCGAAATTCCGGTCGCAAAGGCGAAGCAAACCGGCCCGGTCGCAGGACAGGGAGACCGTCCGGCCCAGAATGCGGTAGCGGCGTTCAATCGGCGGCATGGTCGGCTCCCTGCGAAGCGGTATGCCGGATGATTTTACGGAAAGCCGCGCCATAGATTTTTTTCCTGTAGGCGCAGAAACGATCCGTGTCCATGACCGTGCCCTTATGGTCCAAGGCCATGCCCATGCAGCCCGCCTGGCAAAAGTTATTCCAGAGGCAGGCGGCGCAGCGCGGGATATCCTTGCGGCGATTCGCCAGGACGCCGCAAATCCGGGCCATGGGCTTCGAGCGGAGGATCCCAGCCAACGACTTGCGATAGGCGTTCCCCAGCAGAAAATCGTCCCGCATGAGAAGGACGCAAGGAAAAGCGTTCCCGTCGGCGGCGACGGCCAGAGTCGTGCCGACGAAGCACCAGAAGCCGTCCTCCTCCGCCCATTCCCCCCGATAGGGCACAAAGCCGCTCAAGCCGCAGGAGACACTCAAGCGCGGGCCCGTTCCGCTCCGGTCGATGAGCGAACGAACCTCGTCGTAGAACTTCTCGTAGGCGGAAACGGGAAGGGCCGCTCCGACCCGGCGCCAGTTTCGGGCCGCGCGCCCTTGCCGGCGCAGGGGGAGGAACCGGAGGCTGGGAACGCCGAGCCGCCGGGCCAGGGCGATGATCTCGCCCAACCGGAGGATGTTGTCGCCCTGCATCGTCGCGGACAGGATCAGCCTCTCGCCCAGCCCGGCTTTCTGAAGCCGGCCGACGGCCCGCAGGGCGAGGACGAACGAGCCGGGCCCTCGGATGGCGTCGTGGGTCGACGCGTCGGGGCCGTCCAGGCTGATCTGGATCTGCGGCCGCAGAGAAGCCAGGAAGCCCGCCCATCCGTCATCGATGAGCGTGCCGTTCGTCGTCAGCCGCAGGGCCATCTTGTTCCCGGCGAACCGCATGATCCGCTTGAGGTCCGGATGCAGGAGCGGCTCGCCGCCGCTGATGTTCAGGATCCCCGCTCCCAAGGCGGCCGCTTCCGCGACAAGGCTCACAATTTTCGCCGTCGGCATATCGAGCGTCTTCCGCGGCGAGGCCGCGAAATGGCAGTGCAGGCAAGCCAGGTTGCAGCGTTCGGTGACGTGGATATGAAGGCCCTTCAGGGTCGGCGTCCGGCGGAGGGGGCGGATTTTTCCCCCGCCGAAGCCCTGCCGGTCGAGGGCTTTCAGGACGGCACGAACGTCCGCTTCGGCCGTAGCTCGGTCGACGGCGTGGCGCTCGGCCAGACGGCGGGCGATCGCTCCGGGCGTCGAGGCCTTTTGGCTAAGGGCCAGGATCTCGCGCGCCGTCGGATTCAGAAAAATCCAATCGGGGCGCTCGTCATGAAAAAGGAGAGAGCCTTTCGGCGTGCGAACGGGATCGTCAAAAAGTCTTTTCGATCCAGCCGATGAGGATCTCAGTCGGGAAACCGCTGATCAGGGTGTGACCGGACAGGCATCGGACGAGGCGCAGGCCAAGGCGGGGCCTATGATCTCAATCACTTCGTTCTTGTCATAAGTTACCAGGCTGGGCGGCAGATAAGGCGCTTTTCCTGCGCCGAGATCTGCTTGCTTTTCCTTCGGAATCTGTTTCGCTTTTTTATGCAAGTGTTACCCCCCTATTGTCGAGGATTATTTGCAGGGCGAGAATATCTCACAATAACGGCCCTGTCAAGGCCCCAGTGCCGGCGATAATAATCCAACATTTACCTGAATAAAAGGCCGATTTTCCTCATCGAACTCTAATCCAGCGGACGGAGGATGCGGCGCGGAAGCAAGTCAATCGGTTTGGCCGGGAAAAAGCCTCCCCAAACAGCGGGGGAGAAATGGCCGACAGCCCCGATAGAGGTGAAAAAAATAGTGGAAGAATACGCTCTTCCCGGCGGGGATTTTATATCTCGAGCGTATATAGGCGCGATCCGGAAAGATTTGTTTCCAAAAGAAGAGAAGCTTGTCCGGGAAAGAAGGAATGCGGCGGTTCATTCGCAATGTCCGCAGATATCCCTCGCGTAGAATCTCCAAGCGCGGTCCCGATCCGCAGTTCGCGAAGAGCCAGGGAATATTCCACGGCTCTTGAGCCGCAGCACCGGCGTGATCGAAAACATCGGGGAAAGGAATTCCCCATTCGACGCGCAGCAAACGCCACAAGCCGGCGAACTTATCGCCGGCGCCGAGGCTCGCGGCCGTTTCGATGACGGGCCGCCAGTCGACGGGAGGCGTCGCGCCGCGGATGACTTCGCGGATATCGCTGAACCAGTACAGCTTGATCAGGCCGCACGCCAGATGATGCGCCAGGTGGAGGGAGAGATGAAGGATCTGGTCCTCGAACGACAAGCTAAAGACGCGGCGGCCCTCCCAATCGAGAGGCACGGCCCGATTCCAAACGGCGTCCATGGAGTGGGAACCGTCCTGGTGGACGGCAGTCAAAGCCGTATGAAGCTCGATATGCGGCCAGCCCGCTTGCGCGAAGGGAGAGAGGTGATGGGTCATCGAGCCGGCAAGCTTGGCGTGGACGCGGCTTTGCGCGACCGGTGCCTCCTGGGCGAAGCCCAGGCGGCCGAGAAGCCGGGTCATCGCCGGGATATCGGAGCGGCGGCACAAGAGGTCGAAGTCGTTGAACGGGCGCAGAGTCGGATTTCGATAAACCCAGCGGGCCAAGTAGGCGCCCTTGAGAAGGAGGATGTCGATTCCTTCGGCCGTGGCGGCGTCGGCGATCCGGCCCAATTGGCCATAGGTGCGCAAGCCGCACAGCGTTTGAAGGCGGTTGGACTTTTCCCATCCAACCCAAGTCGCGGCGGGGACCCGGGCTTTCAAGCCGTGTTCCGAGAGGTGCTTAAAGAGGAGCCCGGAGATCCGATATTCCGCCGCTGCGTCGGCCAGGCGGGCCCAGCCGAAATCGTCGAGGGCGGCCGCCATGGCGAGGAAGCGCCGCTCTTCGTCGGAAGTGAACTCCAAGCGGGCGGCCAGGACGAGAAGGGCTTGGATCTCCGGAAACAAAGAGCGTTTATTCCGGCTCATTGGGGCCGGGCCTTGGCCCGACAATCGCGACGGCCATAGTATAGGGACCTGGTTTCGCCGGGGCAAATCTTAAGACCTGACTCTCAGCCAGCGGCGATCCGATATCGATTCCGCTCCCCCGGCCGTGCGGCCCCGGACGCGCCAGTAGATGATCCCGTCCGCGCCGGCAAGCGCCCGGATCTTGTTCCAATCGGATTTTCCGGGCTGGTAGGACGAGGCTGCGATCCAATCCGCGGGCAGGATCATAGTCGCGGCCGATAAGTCCGGTGCGCTCGAGATCTCAACCTGAAATGAGACGAACGGCCCGCCATCCCAAGAAAAGCAAACGGGAAACCGCCCGATCGTCTGCATCCCGTCCGTCGGCCCGAGGAGATCGATCGTCCCCATAACAGAGAAGACTGGCCCGTGGAAGGAGCTTTCGCCGTTCAAATCGATATCGGCCAAGCGGTAGAGGTAGTTTCGTCCGAGAACGACGTTACAATCCGCGTAGGCATACGTCGCGCCGTTGACCGCGTCGCCCCGGGCCGGGATCAGCACGGATGTGATCCGCTCGTACGGTTGATCAGTCCCCTCCGCGCGCCATAGATGAAAACCGGCGTTGTCCGGTTCCATCGCCGTCTGCCAGGTCAGGTCGATCGCGTCCCGCCGAGCCGCCGCCTGAAAAGAAATCAGCCCGATCCCCGTCGGGGTCTCCGGCATCTTCGCCGCAAAAGCATCATAACCAGACGTATAGGCTCTTATCGGCGAGGTGCCCCAAGTGGCGTTGCTGAATCCCCCCACGTATATATTGCCGCTCCCGTCCACGGCGATACCGAGGCCTCTATCACTGCCGCTTCCACCCAGGAACGTGTTCCAGGTCAGATTCCCGCCGGAGTCAATCTTCGCCGCTAAGGCGTCCCCGCCGGACGTATAGGCTCTTATCGGCGAACCCCACGTGCCGTAGCCATACCCTCCGATATACACATTGCCGCTCCCGTCCACGGCGATACCTTGGCCGTAATCATCTCCGCTTCCTCCCAAGAACGTGTTCCAGGTCAGATTGCCGCCGGAGTCGAGCTTGGCCGCAAAAGCATCATTAACCGTAACCGTAAACGCCCTTTTCGGTGTTCCCCATGTGGTGCCGCTGAATCCCGCTACATAGACATTGCCGCTCCCATCCACGGCAAGGCCATAGCCGCCATCACCCCCGCCACCACCCAGAAACGTATTCCAAGTCAAATTCCCGCCGGAGTCGAGCTTGGCCGCAAAGGCATCATCACAACTACTATACTCACTACAGGACGTAAATGCTCTTATTGGCGAAGTGCCCCACGTAGCCGTGCTTTCCCCCCCCACATACACATTGCCGCTCCCATCCACGGCGATCCCCTTGCCCAAATCAGAGTATATTCCGCCCAGGAATGTATTCCAAGTCAGATCCCCGCCCGAGTCGAGCTTGGCGGCGAACGCGTCAGTGCATTCACCATTGGACGTAAATGCTCTTATCGGCGATACGCCCCAGGTCGCCGTACTTTGTCCCCCTACATAGACATTGCCGCTTCCGTCCACGGCCATGCCGTTTCCACCATCCGTGCCGCTTCCGCCTAGGAACGTATTCCAAGTCAGATCCCCGCCCGAGTCGAGCTTGGCTGCGAACGCGTCATAACCCCCCGATGTGAAAGCCCGTTTCGGCTCTCCCCAGGCGGCGTTGCTTTCTCCCCCGATGTACACATTGCCGCTTCCGTCCACGGTAAGGCCATAGCCGCGATCAGAGCCGCTCCCGCCAAGGAAGGTGTGCCAGGTCAGATTCCCGCCGGAGTCGAGCTTCGCCACAAAAATGTCAACGTCGGAAGTATAGGCTCTAATCGGCGAAGTGCCCCAGGCGGCCGTACATGCTCCCCCTACATACACATTGCCGCTCCCATCCACGGCGATGCCAAAGCCGACTTCACTCCCGCTTCCGCCCAAGAACGTGTTCCAGGTCAGGACGGGATCGATAATAAGAGGCTGGGCATGGTCGTAACCGCCGATTTCGAATCCGATCTCGTCGGCGCCAAAAGACCGAAAGCTGGCATCGACGGGGATTTTCGCCCCATTGCTCTCCTGCCAGGCAACGGGCGCGCTCTCCCTCATCTCGCCGTGATCGTAGGTAATGACGAGGTCGCCATTCGTATCGATGCGAACCGGGCGGTTATATCGAATGCGGATACTCTCGACCGCGCGTTTCCCGGAACCCGCGGCGATTCGATACGAGCTCTCGACGATGCCGCCGCTCGCTTTTTCATAGGCCACGGTCACCCCGTCCCAGACGTCGGGATAAACGACCCGCTCGAGCGCGGGGACTTGCCCGGCCGCGGGCTCGACCGCACCGGCGGCCATCGCCTCCTTATCCGCGACGGGAGCCACGGCCCGGCCGCCCAGGAGATCGACGGCCAGCATATGGTCACCCGAAGCGATAAAAAACCGGCTGGGGCCGAAGCCGAGAGCATGGCCCCCCGCCGTGAATGGGAGGATCGCACTACTCAACCCGACGGTGCTTCGATTCACATCCTGAACGGCCGTTCCGGGCCATGGCGAGGACAGCGCCGCGATCCCGAATAAAGCGACGGCTCCGATCCACAGAAACAGGCGCGCGTGATGATTCCTGAGAAACAGAGGCATCTCTCCTCCCTTGGAATGTCAGGTTCGACGGTGCAAACAGCTTTCGTATAACACAAGGTCCGCTTCGCTGGCAATTCCTATTGCGGCTGGAGCATCCGGCCTGCGAGATTCTTGTTGTATAATCGGCCGGCAGGACGATGCCTAAGGGAAACGAAAAGGAAGACGGGTCGGCCGGCGGAGCCAAGGCGGCATGCGGCGCCCCCGGCGGCGCCGTCGTCTGTCGCGGGGTCAGCCGGGATTACGGGGGCAAACGTGTCCTGGACGGGGTCGATTTGCGGGTTGAAGCGGGGACCGTCACCGCGGTCGTCGGCCCGATGGGCGCGGGAAAAACAACCCTGCTCAAAATGCTGGCCGGCATCGTGCCGCCGACGGCGGGACGGATCGAAGTCGCGGGCTTCGACATGCGGACGGACGGACGGGAGGCCCGGCGGCGGATCGGCTACGTCCCGGCCGAGGAGAGGAGCTTTTTCTGGCGCCTGACGGGCCGGCAGAACCTCGACTTTTTCGGCGGCCTGCACGGCCTGAGAGCGGCCGAGAAAAAGCGCAGGATCGAAGCGGCGCTCCGGCGCCTCGGACTCGCGGACCAAGCCGACGCCGCGTTCCGCAACTACTCCTCCGGCATGAAACAGGCGCTGTCGCTGGCCCGCGGCCTGCTGCACGAACCGGCCGTCCTGCTGCTGGACGAACCGGGGAGGAGCTTGAGCGTCGAGATCGCGGCCCGGGTTCACGGCATTATCCGGGAATGGGCGGAAAAGCGGGGCGCGGCCGTTGTTCTGGCGTCGCACGACGTCGGCGACGTCAAGCGCACCGCGGACAGGCTGTTGATCCTCAAACGGGGGCGGGTCGAAGCGGAAGGGCCGATCGGGGAGGTGCGTCGGGCGATCGAGGCGCGAACGCAAAGGGACGGCGGCGAGGCGGGAAGCGCCCTCGACGAATGGGACGAAGCGTTTCGCGAGCGGATGAGGGGGGGCGCATGAGAAGCAGGCTCGGCTCGATCGGGCCGCTCCGGCCGTTCTTCATACGCGATCTGCGGAACGAGGTCAGCTACAAGCTGTCGTTCGCCCTTCAGCTTTTCGGTGTGCTGCCCGTATTGCTGATGTATTTTTTCCTATCCAAGCTTTTCGGATCGGCCATCGCCGGGCCGCTGGAGCCTTACGGCGGGACGTATTTCCCGTTCATTCTGATCGGCGCGGCCCTGCAAAACTACATGGCCGTAGCCTTGGGCGGGTTTTCGGCCGGGCTGAGGGACGCCCAGCTTTCGGGAACGCTGGAGGCGGTCTTCGCGGCCCCGGTCGGGGTCGGCCAATACCTGGCCGGGTCCACCCTCTACAGCTTCGTCTTCAACCTTCTGCGCGTCGTGCTTTACCTCGCGGTCGGGGCGGTCGTGTTCGGGGCGAAGCTCGACTGGGCCCGGTTCCCGCTGGCCCTGCTGACGCTGGCGCTGACGGCGGCCGCGTTCTCGAGCCTGGGCATTTTGTCGGCCGCGTTCGTGGTCGTGTTCAAGCGGGGCGATCCGGTGAATTACTTCATCAATGTCGCATCCTGGCTGTTGGGAGGCGTCTACTACCCGGTCAGCGTCCTGCCGGGATGGGTGCAGAAGATCTCGGCCGTGATCCCGATGACGCACGCGCTGGAGGCGCTGCGGGCGACCCTGCTGGGCGGAGCGGGGATTAAGGAGATCGGGGGGCATTTGGCGGTGCTCGCGGCGTGGGCGGTCGTGGGCTTGCCGATCGCGGTGTTTTTATTTAAATTCTCCTTCGAACGCGCCCAGGCTAAAGGAACCTTGGGGCACTATTAGAGGAACGATATGGATTCGAAGCAAGCAAAACCGGGCCTTCTCACCAGCGACCTGAACGGAGAGCTGGCCGTTTACGACGGCGAGAAAGACGCCGTGCATATCCTCAACCCGACCGCCAAGCTCATCTACGAAATGGCCGCGGC
>JAQULS010000046.1 GCA_028749235.1 Acidobacteriota bacterium
GGCCTTCATGAAGTCCGCCAGGTAAATATCCATGCGCTGGCCGGTCGTGGGGCCGAAGCTGCCCGAGGCATATCCTCGCGGCGTCTTGGCCGGCCCGGCGTAATAGACGGGATGGTTGATCAAGTAGTCGGGAACGCGGCCCGTCCGGTCGAGCTGCTCCTTTAAGCGGGCATGGGCGATGTCGCGGGCTACGACGAGCGGCCCCGACAGCCGAACCATGGCCCCCACGGGAAGGGCGGCCAGGGCGGACCGGATCTCGGCCATCGGCCGGTTGAGGTCGACGGGGATTCCCTCAGCGGCCGCATCCGGACCGGCAAGAAAACGGGCCGGATTCCGCTCGACCGCTTCCAGAAAGACGCCATCGGATGTGATCTTGGCCTTAAGGTTCCGGTCGGCGTTGCAGCCGACCCCGATCCCAACCGGGCAGGATCCGGCGTGCCTCGGCAGGCGGATGAAGCGGACTTCCTGGGCCAGGTGGCGGCCGCCGAATTGGGCGCCCAAACCCGTGGCCCGGGCGATTTCCATCATCCGCGCCTCCCACTCCCGGTCGCGGAAGGCGCTTCCCCGCGCCGATCCGCGGGCGGGCAGGCCGTCCAAATAGCCGGCCGTGGCCAGCTTGACGGTCTTGACGGTCATCTCGGGCGAGAGGCCTCCGACCACGAAGGCGATGCGGTAGGGAGGGCAAGCCGCGACGCCCAAGGCCGCGATCTTCTCGGCCAGGAAGGCTCGCAGTCGCTTTTCGTTGAGCAGGGCCTTGGTCTCCTGAAAGAGCATGGTCTTGTTGGAGGATCCGCCGCCCTTGGCCATGAAGAGAAACCTGTACTCGCCGCCCTTGGCCGCCGCCAAGTCGACCTGGGCGGGGATATTGCGGCCGGTATTCGTTTCGACCAGGACGGTCCGGGGCGCCATGATCGAATAGCGCAGGTTGCGGGTCTGGTAGACCCCGGCCGCGCCGCGCGTCAGCGCTTCCTCGTCGCGGCCGTCGGTCAGGACGAGATGTCCCTTGCGGCCGAAAACATTGATCGTCCCGGTGTCCTGGCATAGAGGCAGCTCCCCCTCGGCCGCGATCACGGCGTTCCGCAGGAGCACGCGGGCCACGAAACGGTCGTTGTCCGACGCTTCCGCATCGCCCAGAATGGAGGCCAGCCCCTTCAGGAACGCGGGCCGCAGGAAAAACTCCAGGTCCGTGAAGGCCTCCCGGGCCAGGCCGGCCAAGGCGGCCGCGGAGACGCTCATGCCTGTCCGGCCGCCGCAGCGGACCTTGCGGACCCCGGTTCCGGCGAGCCGCCGGTAAACGGTCTTGTCCGGTCCATAGGCGAACACGGGGGCGATCGAGGCTTGCTTCATGACTGGCTCCCTGAGGTCATTTGTCGAGACGCGAGACGTCGACCATGTCCTCGAACCCGACGATCGTCTTGCGGCCGATCAGCCCGATCAAAAGGTATTCCTTGGCGATCGGGTCGAACCTGAACTCCTTGATCAGCCGGAAGTTTTCGATCATGCCCGAAGAGGTGACGTGCGTCCGCGTCCCGGTGCAGGGCATGGACGTCTCGCCGATGGTGATGCGGTCTTCCCCCACCGGCGAGATGGGCACGTCCCGGGCGATGAGGTCCAGGACTTTCTTCTCCAGCTCGTCCAGGTCGATGTCCGGCTTGTGGTGGAAGTTCATGACGAAGCCCTGCTTGACGTCGGAGTGGTAGGACGGCATGAGGTAGGGATGGTCGCGCTGCAGGATAGAATTGACGATGTCCTCGGCCGAGTGGGCCATCCGCCGGAACTTGATCGTCCGGTGGACGATGGACTTGATCGACTTGGGGAAAGGCCCGAACATGTTCGGCCGGGCCACGATGATCTCCTCGCCGATCCCGATCAGGACCTGGGCGTTGTAGCCCAGGGCGCCGTAGAGCAGGTCGAAGTGCTCGACGATGACCCGCCGGCCGCGGGTGATGGCATTGTTGACGGCTTCGACGATCTCGTAGATCTGGTGAAAGGCCAGCTCGTAGCGGACGTCGATGTGGAAGGTGTGGCCGGAGAACGGGTCGTCCGGCTGGAAGGTCAGCAGCGGGGTCGGCTGGACGTTGATGCCGTCGTCGTCGTTGGTCAGCTCCAGGCCCGGGAAAAGGCCTTTGATCAGGGTCGATTTGCCGGAGCCCTCGGCGCCGATGATCCCGATCAGCAGATCGGTCGGCATCAGGTAGCGCTGGGACAGCTCGGCCGCGACATTGTACAGGCGCAGCCGGCCGTGCGGAGCGTAATACGTGGCGTAGACGAGCGTCTCGCGCGGGCCGGAGCTGAAGCGGTAGCGCATCGGACGGCTCTAGAAGGTGATCCGCAGCAGCGGGGCGTGCTGCTGGGCGCCGTAGATGTCGGTTTCACCCGGGTGGCCGGACGGGATGGGCCGCCGCATGGTGATCTTGAGGGCGGTCGCGGGCTCGAAGTACAGCAGCTTGAGGATGTCCTTGACCGGCCGCTTGTAGAGGGCGGCGACGGACTGCTTGGTCACGATCTTCCGCTTGCGGAACAGGTCGAAATACCGCTTGTCCTTGAAGATGATGTCGAGCGTCAGCTCGTAGGGACCGGAGTTCTTGGAGCGGATGACGCGGGCGGCTTTGAGAATGGACTGGGCCATGATCGACTCCTCTTTCGTCAGACCCGGACCGTCCGGATCTTGAAGATGCCCTGATCGCGGACCGGCATCAGATGGTAGATCGAAAACTCGAAGACCTCCCCCATTTTGGCATCGGACGGCGAAAAGGGGAAGGCCAGGTTGCCGGCCGTCGAAATGCGGCCGGGGTAGCCGTAGTGGAGCATCGTCGAGCGGGTCAGGCTGCACAGCGACTCCGACTCGGCCTCGGTCGGGGCCACCGCCTCGATGACCAGGCCCAGCTCGTGGCCGAGGATGCGCTTGTCGGGCTCCAGATCGCCCATGACGCCGTCCCGGCCGTAGACGTGGAAATAAATCCGGCCGGCGATCTTCTCGGCCTTCAAGATATCCCGAACCTGGGAGGTGACGGCCTCCAGGATGGAGTCGATCGAGGCGATCATGATCGGATCGCGCGTCCCGGCCACCGAGATGGTCCGGTACCCGACCCGGCGGACGGCCTCCAGCTTGACCCAGTAGCGCTCGGTCTCGACGTGGCGGCTGCCGCGCACCTCGACCCGTCCGCCCGGTAGCTGGGTGAAGGTGCAGCGGGTCAGGTCGATTTCCCCGCCCGGCCCGGGCAGATGCATCGGGTCGGACTTCTCGTACAGGGTGTGGGCGGCGGTCGAAGCCCGGGTGAACTTGCGCTTGGGGTTGAGGGCCTCCAGGATGAAGGAATCCTTCTTCAGCGTGCCCAGGGCGCAGTCGGCGCCCGAGCCGGGAGTCGCGGCGATGGCCGCGCACTCCAGGATCTTGCCCATATGGATGGCCAAGCCGGGGTCGAATCCGCGCCGGATGGCCGGCGCGGCAAAGACGGCCGGGTCATAGCAGCGCCCGGCCAGGATGACGTCGCAACCCGTGTCCAGGGCCTGGAGCAGGGGCTCGACCCCCATCTGGGCCACGATGTTGATCGACGCATCGAGAGTCGCTTCGTCGAGCGGCGGGACGCAGGTCAGGGGGACGATCTCGCCTTTCTTGAGATGGGCCCGGACCCGCTTCTTGTCCACGTCGGCGTAGACGATGGCCATCCGGAACTTGAGATTCTCCTCGCGGGCGATCTCGCGGATGATGGCCTCGCACCAGTCGACGTGCGGCCGGGCGCCGCTGCCCCCGGCCGTGCCGATGACCACGGGAATGCCGAGCCCGATGCCGGCCTTGAGCATGAACCGCAGGTCGCGCTTGACGGCGGCCCGGTTGGTAAACGACTTGCCGGCCCCCAGGTAATAGGGGCCGGGGTCGGTGGAGCCGGCGTCGACCGCGATCAGATGGGGCTTGCGCCGGATCCCGGCCTCGAAGGAGGCCTTGGGAAAGCCGTAGCCCAGGATGGCGGTGGTGGACAGAACCCGGAACTCTTCCTCGCGCTTTTTCATCGGACCCCTCCCTGCCGCCGGGCCTTGGCCACGGCCAGAATCCTCTCCATCTCGTTGTTGACGATGGTGTATCCCTCGTCGAAGCCCATGCCGGGCTTGGCCAGGGTCAGGTCGGCCCGGACGGCCACGGCGATGTGGACGCAGGCCCGGGCCGAGACGTCGGTCTCGTTGCATGTCCCGCCCTGGTAAGCCTCCATGCCGCGGGCTTTGCAGTACAGGACGCTCTCGGCGATGTTCTGCACCCCGCCCAGGTCGGGCGTCTTGATCTGGATCATGTGGCAGGCCCCGGAGTCGGTGAAGTCGCGGATATCCTCCAGGGTGTTGCACCACTCGTCGGCCACGATCTTGACGCCGCAGCCTTTGGCCCGCAGGGCTTCGGTGATCGCCTTCAAGGTTTCGATTTGGCGGCCCTTCTCCTCGACGTCGACCGGCCCTTCGATATAGAGCCGGTGGCCGCCGGCGGCTTTCTCCAGCCGGGCCAGATAGTCGGCAATGACGCCGGGATCGAGCCCCAGGGCGGCGCCGATCGTTCCGTAGACGTCGATATGGAGGTTCGGCCGGTAATCCTCGCGCTTTCGCAAGGCCTTGATCCGCCGGACCAGCCACTCGACGTACTCCTGGAGCTTCTCGCCCCGGCGGCCCAGCTTCTCGTCGATGTGGTTGATGAGCCCGTGCGGGAGGACGTCGACCTCCTTGAGGATCATCTTATCCACGTTCTCGTAGCGGTTGTCGCCGCTTTGGCCGAAGATGG
This sequence comes from Acidobacteriota bacterium, assembly GCA_028749235.1. Taxonomy (GTDB): domain Bacteria; phylum Acidobacteriota; class Aminicenantia; order Aminicenantales; family UBA4085; genus UBA4085. The sequence continues at coordinate 4,763 of JAQULS010000046.1, forward strand.
GAACGCGGGCGTCGGGCCCGGCTTGGCCGTATTCCTCGGCCACGACTTCGGCCATCAGCCGCCGCCGATCCAAAGCCCGGGCCATGAGCAGGGCCTGCGACAGCCCATAGCGCACGGCGGTATGAAGCCGGCGGCCGTCGAACTCCAGGCCCTCGAACTCGGCCGCCATGGTCCGGAAGGGCTCGATCGTCCGGCCTTCAAGGAGCGGCCGGATGCGCCGCTCCAGGAAGGGCATGATCTCGGAGCTTTGGAACAGCGGGTCGCGGCCGCCGGCCCCCGAGTATTGAACCGCGGCGCAGTCGCCGACGGCGACGGATCCGTCCTCCAGGATCAGGTTGACGGAAACGCTTTGGCCGGCCTGGCGGACGCTGCGGAAGCCCGGGGTGACCGGCGTGCCCAGGTAGACGAATCCGTCGTGCCCGGCCCCGGCCTTGATGGCCCGCTGGTCGTCGAAGTAGAAGGCGGAGTAGCCCGGAGAAAAGACGGCTTGCTGTATTTTCATTTCGGCCTCCCGATGAGTTTGCCTTTGCTGATGGCATAGATGTCGTCGGTCACCATCTGGAAGGAGATGGGCCGGCCTTCGACCTTGGCCCGCTCTTCCAGCCGCGCTTTGTGAAAGGACATGATCTCCGCGTCGAGCGGCAGGAAGCCCTTGGCGTAGATGCGGATGAAGCCTTCGTTGTCCCGGATCGGCAGAACCTTGCCCCGGTTGTAGGAGGACGGGGCGAAGGGGACGTCGAGAAGGCCCGCCGCGAAGGCCCGGACGATGCCGCGGGCCCGGTCGCCCTCGCCGCCCGCGGCCACGGCCTTCATCAGGCAGGCGACTTCGCGCCGGATCAGCTCGGCCTCCTTTTGGACGGCCGCGTTGTCGCCGCAGACCGACTGCTCTTCGACCATGCTCAGGATCTGGCGGGTGGATTTGAGCCCCGCGGCGTTGGCCTCCTTGGTCGGAATGCCCATGGCCTCGTGGGGCGTCTTGACGATGATTTTTTCCGCCTTGGCCATGGCCGCCACGACGGCGCCCAGGTTGATGACCGCGAAGGCCTTGGCCTCGTCCTCGGGGAAGCCGCCCATCCACTGGTGGAAAACGATGGTCAGGTCATAATCCTTGAATCCGGCCTCGCGGAAGTACTCATGGGCCAGCTCCCGCAGTGAAGATGCCGCCGCCAGGTCCTGGATGATGTTGCCGCCCTGGCCGTAGCCCAGGGTCAGCGATTTGACGCCCTGCTCCAAGGCCAGCAGCCCCTCCAGGATGGCGATGGTGTGGCTGATGAAGGGCGGAACCAGGGTGCCGGTCAGCGGACCGAAGGGCTCGCGGTTGATCGGGACGCCGTTCTCCTCGTAATGGCCGACCAGCCGGTCGACGTACTGCCAGTCGCGGATGGACTTGTCCAGCGGGACCTTCTTGGCATAGGGGATGTTGTAGGAGATGCCGCCGCCTTCGTAGCTGGTGAAGCCCGAGGCCAGGGAAATCTCGGCCAGAAGCCGCGCGTCGGGCGTTCCGTGCCGGACTTGGATCGGCTTCCGCACGGCCTCCGTCACCCGGCGGCAGCCTTCCACCCCGTGGTTGACGGCGGGAAAGCCGTTGAGCAGGGAATGGCCGGCCGCCTGGGACTTCTCGATGCCCTTGGCCGCCTCCTCATAGCGGTTCTGGCGGGTATAGGCGTCGATGGTCGTCGGCAGAAGGTCCGCATCGCCTTCGGATTCGAGGTAGCGGAGCAGCAGGATGTGCTGGTCGATCAAGGCCACCCCGGCCCGGGGCTGGGTCAGGGTCTTGCCGTTTTCGCGGGCCTTGCGCATGGCCAGGGCGAAGTTTTTTTCCTTGGGGATCTTCGACTGATAACGGATGCCGTCCTCAAGGGTGATCCCGCTGCCGGTCGGCCAGGCGCGCAGGACCTCCTCGCGTTCGGCCAGGAAATCCTTCCAGGCCAGTGAGCTTTTGTTCATGATCATCACCTCGTTGGTTCCAAAGGGAGAGCTTCCCGGACGGCCGTTCGAGCGGCCGCGTCCGGATATTCGGCGACACAATTTCCCAGCAGGGGGAAGAGATAGCGGGCATCGGCATAGAGCTCGGGAGCCGCCGGAAGTAGCGGCCTGTCTTCCGGATCCTCGTCCGGCCGCAGGCAGGCTTCCCGCAGGACGGCGGCATCGCGGCAGCGCGACAGGTAGCCGCCGGAGCCGACCAGGCGGCGCAGGCGGCCGATATCCCGGCCCCGCTGGACGCGAAAGACGCCCTGAGGCGTGGCCAGCCTCGTTTGCCGTCCGGCGTGGCGCAGGGCGGCGGCGCGCACGCAGGCGCCGGCCAGGACGGCGTCGTAGCGCTCTTCGACGGCCGAGGCCGGAACGGCCTCCGGGCTGGCGGCGACGGACGCAAGGTAGGCCTCGAATCCGGCTTGGTCGAGGCCTTCGGCCTCGAGCCGCGACTCGATCTCCCGCGCTTGCGAGGCGGCCAGGGCCAGGACGCTGACCCGCAGGCCCAGATCGCCTTCGACCGTCCGCTTGATCCGCGGCTCGGGCAGGCCCTTGAGCAGGACCCCGTCGTCCGGGCGTCCGGTTTCGAGGTTGGAGTAGAAGTCCGTGGTTGCGCCGCCCATGTCGATGACGCCCAGACCGTCCCATGCGGGCACGGCCTCCGGGATCGCCCGCACCAGATCGTAGACCGCGAGGGGCGTCGGCTTGGGCGCGGTCCCGATCCGTCGCACGATCCGGGACAGGCCCTTGCCGTCCACGATCCGCTCCAGGAAGACGCGCCGGATGACGTCGCGGGCCGGCTCGATGCGGACCTCGCCGACCTCGGGCATGACGTTGTCGGCGACGGCCACGGTCTTGCCCTTCAGCCGGGCCAGGACGTCGTCACCGATCTTGGCGTTTCCGGCGTAGAGGATGATCGAGTCCAGGCAAGACGCGGCCAGCGCTTCGGCGTTGGCCAGGTTGGTCTTCTCGTGGCCGCCGTCCGTGCCACCGGTGAACAGGACGATGTCGGGCGCCAGGGCTTCGAGCTCCTCGATCTCCGCCCGGGTCAGGCGGTAGGAGTAGGCCTTGACGACCTTGCCTCCGGCCGAGCAGGCCGCCTGGCGGGCGATGGAAACGGTCAAGTCGGTCGTCAGCCCGACCGCGGCGATCTTGAGGCCGCCCCGGGCCGAAGAGGAAAACCAGGCCCGGCTGATCCCGGCCGGGGCGGCGGCGGCCTGCAAGGCGGATTCGACCGCCTCGAAGCCACGTCCCAAATCGTCGACGGTCGTGGGGACGGCGGCCTGGGCCAGCAGGTCGAAGGCCTCGCCCCGGGGGACGAAGACCGCCCCCTTGGTATAGGTCGACCCGATGTCGACGCTCAACAGGACGGGATCAGGCATGGCGGTTCCTCGCCGCGATGTCGACCTTGAGATCTTCGGCCGCTTGATGCAGATCATCATGGGCACAGAAGACCCGGTCGAAGCCCATGGCCTTGAACTTGCGCTCGACCTCGTCGAAAGGCGTCTTGCCCACGACCAGGTTGCCGCCGACGTAGAGGACGATGTCCTCCAAGCCGCGTTCCTCGCACTTCTGGCGCAAGCCCTCGCAGTCGATCTCGCCGTGGCCGTAGAGCGACGACACCAGGATGGCCTTGGCGTCCGACTCGATGGCCGCGTCAATGAACTCATCCTGGCTGACCATGACGCCGAGATTGATGACATGGAAGCCGGCCTCGCTGAAGAAGGCTTCCAGAACCTTGTTGCCGACGGAGTGGCAATCAGACCCGATGACGCCGAGAACGATGTTCATGGCCGGTTCTCACGCCTGCCGGGAGGCGTTTTCCAGAATGCCGTGCAGGCGCTCTTCGACGTGGAGGAGAGAGCCCTGCTCGATCTTGTAGTCGAAGGGGATGACGACGCCGCCCCTCTCGGTGAATTCCTGAACCCGGGCCAAGTGCTCCTTCTGGCGGATGAGCGACAGTCCGGGCGGAACGATGATCGCGTCCAAACCCTTGATGAAGGCGTCCAGGCCTTCCAGATCCTCGTCGCCGTAGAGGACGGCGACGCCCTCGACCGGGATGCCGAATTCCTTGAGGTGGCGGGCGATGATGGCGAAGAAGCGCGGCGACCGGCAGACGACGCCGATCCGCTGCGAAGGCGTCAGCCGGGCCAGCCGGATGATCGAATCGCGGGCCGGGGAGACGGACACGGGCAGGACTCGGTCGGCTATCTCGGGGTAGCGGGACTTGATGTCCTCGACATGGGTGGGTGTCGTCAGGACGAGATCGAACTGGGCCAGCCTCCGGCCCAGGGCCGGATCCTTGAGGATATCGTCCAGGAGGAACTTGGCCATGTTGACGAAGGGCAGGAGGAAGATCTGCTTTTCGTAGATCTCCAGGGCCTCGGGATTGCAGTCGACCGCGGCGACGGCCAGGTCGCGCAGGGCCTCTTCCCGCTCCAGAAGGCGGAGGTCGAAGAAGGCCTTGATCTCCTGGTAGGAGAACTTGAGACGGAGGAGCTCGTCGATGACGCCGTTGATGAGGGCGCCGGCCCGCTCCTTGCGGTCGGTCACAGCCGGGGCGGGGGGTGCCGAGACGAAGCTGCCTCGCCCCTGCGTCACCTCGATCAAGCCGCGGCGTGAAAGCTCTTCATACGCCTTCTTGACCGTCCCGCGAGCGGCGCCAAGCCGTTCGGCCAGCTCGCGTTCGGGAGGAATCTGGTCCCCCATTTTTAGCCGGGAAGTCCGGATGAGATGCTCGATGTGATCGATGATTTGCTGATAGGCCGGTTTCGCCCCGTCTGCCTTATCGAGCTTTATATTGAACATGAATCCTCCTCTTTGGACCATACCATTTCTTTGGTCTGGTCCTATATAGTCCATTTCGACTAGAAATGTCAAGAACTTTTTGTCTTTGCGAAAGGCTGAAAGGAGCGAGGACCACCTCAATAGGGAATATAGGGATAGGCTTATAGCTCGCGAACGAGGGCTCCCCAGCGCTTATCCACGTGGAAACCCTGGTGCAGGAAGAATCCGGGCAGGTAAAAATGGGTCAGAAGGACATTCGCGCCGGCCGCGCTCATCCGCTGGCAAAACTCCTCGATTATCGCCCCGCCCAACCCCCGGCCCTTGAGGGCGGAGGCGACGACGGTGCCGTCGATGTAAACGGCGGAAGCGGACATCAGCCGGAAGCACAGCCCGCCGACGACGCGCTCGCGGCCGTCGCGCAGGACATAGTGACGGTCCTGCTGGGAGATCGTCTTGGGAAAGTTTTCGAGGTAGAACAGGCGGTAGAGCTGGCCGATCTCGGCCGGATCGAACGTCTCCCCGAATTCATAGGTCTCCCCTTTTCGATCGGTGAGCGTCGAACGGACGATGACCCTTTTTTCGCGTTCCTCGCCGAAAGGCCGGATGTCGAAGCGGCGGCCCGAGGCGGCGCGCGGGAAGACCATCTTGGCGAAAACCGCCCGGTCGGCCTCGTCGGCGAGGGCGGCCTGAAGCTCCGAGAGCTCGGCGAAGCGCACCGCCGGCGCCTGGACGTCCTCCGACATCCTTCCGAGCAGTTTGTCGAAAGCCTCAAGGACGGCCGCCTCCGCCCCGGCGAAATAAGTGTGCCGGTAGAGGTAATAGCGGGCCGTTTCGGGAAACCGCTCCAAGTGGAAGCGGCCGTAGGCTTCCAGGACCCGCGCTTCGCGCTCCGCCGGGACGGCCGGAGGATTCCCAAGCTCCCATTCCTTGTAATTACGGACGGCGTTGACCGCGGGCAGGGGGATCATGTAATGGGAGCGGAATTCGGCCAGATAGGTGCGCAGGGATTCGAGAAGAGAGACGCCCTCCGGGCCGGCGACGGATTCGACGAGAAGCGCCGCCTCCAGCTTTTCGAAGAAGGCCGAAGCCTCGGCGTAGCCCAGCGCCTCGTAGCAGGCTTCGAAGAGCCAGCGGATGTCCTGCCGGCCGGCCAGCCAGGAAAAGTGCGCAGCGGTCTTATGGAAGAAGCTCCGGACGAGCGGCTTGACCAGGGACAGCGGGCCGTCGTAAGGCTTCCAGCCGGACAGCGAGTGGATCATCGCCGGCCGGCGGGTGTTTCCCTCCGAAGCCATGACATTGGTCGGCGCCGGAAAACCGGGAACGATCCGGCCGGCGGAGAACCGCCAGGCCTTGAAAAAGGCCGCCATCCCCTCGACGGCCAAGGCTCCCCATCGCCCCGGCCCGAGCACCGAGCGTCCGGGCTCCTCGTCGCCGTCGAGCAGCCGCAGCCGCTCCCAGAGGTTGAGCTCGCCGGAATAGGATACGGCCACCGTGCCGAGGCCGGGCCGCAGGCTCCCGATCCGCGGCAGGATCGGCTCGCCCAGCGGGTAGTTGGCGATGGCCAGATGCAGGAAGATCGTCTCGGTCTCCCGCCTCGCCGCCTGCCCGTCGATCGTGATGAGACGCAAGTCGAAGGCCTCGCCCGCCGTCGTCCGGACGCGGACGCGGGCGCTCCTCCGGTCGTCGTAATCGGGAAGGCGCGAGACCCAAATGCCGTCGACCGAGATGTCCCGCGGATCGAAGGCCTCGCGGCCGAAAATGAGCCCGATCGACTGGGACAGAAACGTCCGCTCCGTCAGGATGCAGCGCAGGCGCTCGATCTCACCGCTCGACCAGCCGTCGTCGAAGGCCAAACGGGCGCTCCATTCCTCGGGCAGCAGCTCCCGCTGCCGCCGGATCAGCCAGCCTTCGTTGTCCGAGTCGATCTCGCCCAGCCGGGAAACCGCCGTCCTCGAGATCGCCGGGTCGGCCTTGAGCAGGGCCCAGGAGGCCAGCTCGGCCCGCACGGGGCGGTAAAAGTCCGGATGGTAACGCGCAAAGTCGACGAAAAGCCGGAGAATGCCGAGGAATTGCCCCCGCGCCGCCGCGCCGCTCTCGCCCGCCCAATCCACGGTCTCGCGGTAGACCGCCATGCGTCGGCGGACGGCGTCGAACCGGTCCGGCCCGAACGGCGAAGAGGCAATGGCTTCGATCGAGGCTTGATTGAGAAAGCTCAATCCGGACTGGACGAAAGAGGTCAAAGCGCGGCTGTAGCCGGGGTTGGGTTCATCGAGAAGCAGGATGCGGTACGCGTCGCAGCGGACCGCGTCGTCGGGATGGCGGGCCAGCGCCTCCAAGCGGCTGCGCACAAGAGGGGCGGTGCGGAGCTCGGGCTCGGCCAGCAGGCTCTCGATCTCGGCCAGGGCCGCCCGGGCCGCGGGAACGGCTCCGAACAGGGCCCGGGAAACGAGCTTGTGGGCCAGGCCGAGGCTTTCTTCCCGAACCCGCGCCGGCGAGGAAATGTCGCCCGCGCCGTAAATCCGCTTGCGGGACGCCGGCAGGAAGACCTGCTCCCCGACGGCCTCCGCCGGCACGTCCCAACCGGCCCGGCAGGGGCAGAAGCCGGCCAGGGCCGGGTTTCCGAACCACAGACGCGGCTGGCGGGCGAACAGGCCCAGGTCGATGACGTCCCCTTCGACGCGGTACTCCAGGTCGCCGATCAGGCGGCGGCCGGAATCCGCTGAAATCTCGAGAGGCAGCATGGCCTTGCGCGACGAATCGAAGAGAAAGTCGCCGACGAAGAAGATCTCGTCTTCCAGCACGCCCAGGTCGCGGAAGAACCAGTGCGGCAGGCGGATCCGCCAGCCGTCCCGCTCGAGCTCGACGTAGCTCTTTTTGTAGAGGGCCTCGATTTCGGAGGCGAAGCCGGCTTCGATCCGCTTGCGGTTGTAGGAGCCCTTGGCGGTCAGCTCGCCGCGGGCTTCCTCGAAGTCGCGGTCGAGAACGGCGAAGTTGACGACCCGCTCGTACGGAGCCAGGTCCAGGTTGGCCGCGCCGACGATGCGGCGGTAATATTCCCGCTCGCCGTCGGCGTCGAGGGCGGCGCGCAGGACGGCGTCCGTGTAGTCGGGGACGATGAACAGGACGTTGTAGGGCCGCCCGTCGCCGACCAGGAAGGTGCGCTTGATGCCGGGCACGCCGGCGAACTTGCTTTCGACCTTGAGCGGCGCCACCGTCTCGCCGCGGGTGTTCTTGTAGATGTCCTTGATCCGGTCGACGATCCGGAAATACCCGTTGGACATGATCTCGAAGACGTCGCCGGTGGCCAGCCACTCCTCCCCGCCCGGCTCGTCCGGGTAGGGTACGACGCCGCCGGGCGGGGCGGCGTCGAGGTAGCGGGCCACGTAGGCCCCCCGGATCTGAAGCTCCCCCTCTTCGCTCAACCGGACCTCAATGCCGGGCAGGGGCAGGCCGTGGGCGTTGTCGACATAGCGGCCCGGCGGGGTCATGGTGATGCCGCCCGTGCCCTCGGTCATGCCGAAACCGCTGCACAGGGCGACGCCCTGGCGCTCGAAGAACCGGAAAACCTTGGGGTCGAGGAAGCCGGCCGCCGAAAGCCCCCAGCGCAGGCCCGGGCCGACGATCCGGCGCAGGACGGCCTCGGCATCCGCTCCGGGCCCCGCCGCTTCGATGGCCTCGATGCAGACCTCGTACAGTTGGGCCCAGCGAATGGGCACGCTGATGAAGCCCGTCGGCCGGACCTGCCGGAAGAGGGCGAACAGCCGCTCGGGCGAGGGATTCCCCGACGCGACGTACGTCCCCCCCCAATAGATGGAGCCCAGAAGCTCCAAGTAGCGGCCGAAGGTGTGATAGAACGGCAGGAAGCAGAGGAAGACCTCGTCCTCGCCCACGTCGGGCAGGGCCGCGGCCCGGGCGAACCGCTTGGCCGCCAGGTTGTAGATCGAGAAGGAGACGCCCTTGGGGCGGCCCGTGCTCCCCGAAGTGAAAAGGACGGTGGCGACTTCGTTGAGGGCGAGGCGGCGCCGGCCGGCCAGCAGGGATTCGATCTCGGCTCCGCCCAGCTTCTTGCAGATCTCGGCCAGGAAAGGCACGTCCCGGCTCTCGTCGGCGGCCGCCGGATCGAGGGCGGCGATGCGGAATGGAGCGGCCGTCTTCTCCCGGACCTCCTCCAAGAAGGCCCGGCGGGCCGGAGTGTCGGTCAGAACCAGGGTGATGCCGAGGCGGTCGAAAATGTCGATCAGGTTCTCCCGGCTGAAATGGGTGTTGATCGGCGTGTCCAGGATGTCGTGGAAGAGGCAGGCCAGATCGGCGCAGGCGGCTTCGATCCCGTTGTCCGCGAAGAGAGCCACCCGCGGCGGATGGTCCGGACCCCCGCCCGGGGCCAGGTGGAAAAGGGCGGCCGCGATCTCCCGCGTCTTGCGCTCGACCTGCCGGTAGCTCCAATCCTCGACCGTAGAACCGGAGACGTCGCGAAAGAGAGGCTTATCCGGATGGGCCTCGACCCGGAAACGGAACATCTCGAGCAGGGAATAGCCCGTCCGGCGGATCAGGAGCAGTGCGGCGTCGGCCCAGCGGGAGCGGACGGCATCATCGCCGAGGACGCGCAGGAAGGGACGGCGGCCGGTCTCGAAAAGAGCCCTCCGGACGACCGCGGCTTCCGCGGGATCGAGGGAGCCGGAGGACGCCGCCGCTTCAAGCCCGGCCAGGATATCGAGAGCGAGGCGTCCGGCTTCCGCCGGAATCGGTTGGGAAGTCCAGGCCGCCAGCCGGGCTGCCAAGCCCGCGGAATCGAACGGATGCGTCTCGCTCATGGGAGAGGGAATATCTTAACAGATCGGGCCCGTTTTGAGGAAAAAAGCGGCACAAGAAGACGCGCCTTCGGGAGGAAAGCGGATGGGGTAAGAGGCGGTCAGCTCTGGTCGGGGGTTTCGGATCCGGTCTCGGGCTCGTCCCCGGGCTCCGCTTCGGTCTCCCCGACGGTCACGTCCTCGGGGTACTCGGTAATGCCTTCGATCGGAGGACCGCTGGGGAGGCCGAGCGCGGCCCGTTCGAGCTTGCGTTTGCGCTTCTCCTCGGCCTTCTTTTGGCGGGAGATCTCCTTGTTGCGCTTGGCGCTTTTATAGGCGCGATTGGTCTTGGGCATCGCCGTCTCCTCCTCGAAGTGGTCCCATCATAGCATAAACGCGGCCGAGCCGCGAAAGGTCCGGTCGGGTAAAAGAGGGCCGGCCGCAAAGGCCTTCCCTCTCGCCAATCCAAGTCGAAATCGAAGCCGGACGGCTCCCTAAAGAGCCGCCGACGCGGATCTGGAATCCGGATCAGAAGCGCCGGCCGCCGCCGCCGCCGCCGAAGCCGCGATCGCGCCCGCCGCCGAAACCGCCGCCGCTGCCGCTGCGGGGCCGGTCGGTCCGGGGCTTGGCTTCGTTGACCGTCATGTTGCGGCCCTTGAGGTCGCGGCCATTGAGGGAAGCGATGGCCCGGTCGGCCTCTTCTTTATTGGGCATTTCGACGAAGCCGAAACCGCGGGATTCGCCGCTGAACTTGTCCTTGATGACGGATGCGCTCTGGACGGCGCCGTACGCGCCGAACGTTTCCTTGAGATCCGTGTCGTTGACGCTGAACGAGAGATTGCCGACGTAAATGTTCATACTCGTCTCCTTTGACGAGGGATCGCTCCGGCTCTAGCGCCGGACCGTCCCGAACTTGAGGATCGAAATAAAGGAGAGGAGTATGCGACCGGTCAGGTCCCGTGACCCTTCCTTTATTCTCGGCCGGAAATTATAGCACAAAAAAAATAAAAGCGGAACGCAAGTCCCCCCTCTTTGCGGGCTCAGGGGGGCGCCTTTTTATGATCGGGCGGGGCTACGGGCGAAGCGGTCCCGGCTCGGCTAAGAGCCGCGCGGGGGGACGGCGGAAGCCGCCCGCCGGGCCTTGCGCTTTTCGAGCAGATAACGGACCCGGTTGAACTTGTCGCGGTCGAGGGGGTAGAGCCAGGTCACGATGAAGGTCGCCAGCAACAGCAGCGCCCCGACCGGGCCGATCAGGAAACGGATGGCGTTGAGGGCCGAGCGCGGCTGGACGAAGACGGTCGCCGTCTTGGGCGGGGTTTGGTACCCGAACCAGCCCAGGACCTGCAGGACGATGAAGATGGCGAAAGCCGTGGTCAGCTTGCGGCAGAAGTTCTTGACCCCATAGTAGATGCCCTCGTGGCGCCGTCCCGTCTTCAGCTCGTCCCATTCGATGACATCGGGAAAGATGGCGTCGGGAAGGATGTGGGCGGCCGAGACGCTGATGCCGATGGCCACGGCCAGGAGCAGGGTCAGGGTAACGGCCCCCTGGGGAACGAAGGGGATGAGAAGCATCAGGATGATCCAGAAGCCCAAGGCGCCCAGAAAGGCGACCCGCTTGCCGATTTTTTTAGCCAGCCAGATCCAGAAAGGCAGGACGATGGTGGCGGTGACCAGCATCAGGCCCAGCACGGCCGATTCGATCGGCAGGCCCAGTCCCTTGACCTTGGCCAGCAGATCCCCCTTCATGACCCAGTAAACCAAAAGGTACGGCAGCACGACGCCGGTCAGGTCGAAGGCCACCCAGTTGAGCATGTAGAGGGCGGTGGCGTAGCGGAAGGGGATGTTCTTCCAGGCCAGCCGGACGGTCTCGCGAAGAGTGGCCGACTCGGCGTTCCGCTCCGCGGCCGGCCGCTCCTTGATCGTGAAAAAGATCAGCAGGTAGGGAATGACGGCCGAGGCGCCGAACAGGCCCGCCGCCAGGACGTAGCCCTGCTGCTGGGTTCCACCGCCGCGCATGACGCTGTCGACGATCATCGGGGCGGCCACGGCCGTGGCGATCGAGGCCAGGAAATTGAAGAACATACGGAAGCCGGCCAGCGAGGTCCGCTCATCGTAGTCCGAGGAGATTTCGGGCGTCAGAGAATGGAACGGAACGATGACCAGCGTCTGGAAGGTGTCGCTCAAGGCATAGGCCAGCATGACATAGAGCATCAACAGGATCTGGTTCTGGATCGCGGGCGCCCACCACAGGAGGAGGAAGGCCAGGCCGTAGGGAATGGCGAAGATCAGGAGGAACGGCCGCCGCCTGCCCCATTTCGAATGGGTCTTGTCGGAAATCACGCCGACGAGAGGGTCGTTGATGGCATCCCAGATGACCCCGACGAAAGCGGCGAAGGAGGCCAGGCGCGGGTCCAACCCGACGACATCGGTCAGGAAGATGGCGTAGAAAATCTGGCGCAGGGTGTTGAAGGTGGCCAATCCCCAATCGCCGGTGCCGTAAATGACCTTGGTCAGCCAGGGAAGGCGTCCGGAGGTGGTCGCAGCCATGGCGTCTCCTTTTCTGTCCGTTTGGAGCGGTATTCTATCCGATTATGGAGGCGCTTGCCACCTCGAACCGAAACGCCGTCGGAGAGGTCAGAGGTCCCGCCGGTAAACCCGGTGGCGCTTGTGCCAGACCGTGCCGAGCGCATTCATGTCCGCCAGGCTCTTGACGTTGGTCTCCAGGGCCAGGGCGATGTCGCAATGGACGGCCTTGGCCGCGGTCAGCGTCTTGGTGATCTCGGCGTAGAGAAGAACGGTCGCCGCTTTGCCTTGGTACTTGGGTAGGAGCCCGACGCCGTTACCGCTCATCCGGCGGCTGGTCTTGAGCGCCCAGCCGATCCGGACCCAGCCGAAAGGCCAGAGCCGGCCGCGGGTCGCCCGCAAGGCCGCCGAAACGTCGCGAAAGACGAACAGAAAGCCGGCGATCTCTTCGCCTTTCATGACCACGTTGAGAAGCTTGGGATCGGCGACCTGGAGGAGCTGGCGGCCGGATTCCCGGGCCTCGTCCTCGTCGATCGGGTAGAATCCCCAGACATGGCCGAATGACTCGTTGTTGATCTTCTGCATGACCGGAATGAAGCTTTTCAGCTCGCGCTTGTTGCGGAAGGTGCGGACGCGCAAATCGCTGCGCTCGCGGACCCGATCGACCAGGGCCGCCATGCGCTCGGGCAGGCGATAGCCTTGCGACAGATAGCCCGAAAGGTAGTCGATCTCCTTGACCAGCCCGACCGCCTCGAGCAGGCGCGGATAGTAGTCATAGTTATAGGTCATGCCCAGGGCCGCCTCATGTTCGAAGCCCTCGACGAGAACGCCGGGGCAGTCCGAGCGGATCATGCCCTTGGGGCCGAGCAGAACCGTCAGGCCGCGGGCCTTGGCCCACGCCGCGGCGGCATCGAGGACGGCCCGGGCGGCGGCCGGGTCGTTTTTTGCATCGAACCAATAAAACAGGGCGGCGGGCTTGCCGGTATAGGCGTTATAGCGGCGATTTTCCAGGACGGCGACGCGGGCCCGCACGCGGCCGCCCTCCTCGGCCAGGAAGAAGGCGGCATCGGAGTGTTTGTAGAACGGATGCCGGCGGCGGTCGAGCGCCCGCCGGACGCCGCCGCGCAGAGGCGGAGACCAAAGGCGGCTCGTCTTGTACAGTTCGAACGGGAAGTCGACGAATCGCCGGACGTCGCGCCCGTTCTCCGTGTCGATTTCGCGGACGGCAAGAGCCATACCCCGTTTATACTCGAGGCGGGGCGGCCTGGCAACCCTAAATCCGGTCGTTTCCGTTTGACATTGCCCCTGCGGCATTGGAGAATAGACGTTCTCATGAGGATCCGCATGAATAAAAGAGCTTTCATCACGACGATTCTTCTGGCCGCGGCCGCCTCGGCCGCTTGGGCCGCCCCGTCCGAAGGCGGGCTCCTGTCCTACAAGCTGACCGGCAGCTGGGCGGGGATTTCGGGCGGCGATTATAACGATCGCATCCTGGGAGAAAACAACTACCTCAAGGCCAACTCGACGTCGATGTCGGGCGCCTACGAGGAACTCAAACGCGGGCTGGGATTCCAGGTCGAAGTCATTCTCCCGCTGAGCCGCCGCCTGGGGGTCGGGGTCGGCGGCGGGTATTACCGGATCCGGAGCGAGGGCACCGTCTCTTACAGCGGCGTCTCCGACGGCACCGCGTTCGAAGCCGAGTCGACCCTCATCCCCCGCCTCTCGGTCCTGCCGTTTTTCGTCAACCTGCACTACCAATTCGAGCTCGGTTCGAAGCTTCAGCTCGATGCCTACGCCGGACCGCTTTTCCAGATCGTCCAATTCAACGCCGAAATACCCTCGACCTCGACGATCCTCTCGACCGTCGAGACCGTCACGTTCACGGCGACCAAGACGTCGCTCGGCGCCCAGGCCGGCCTGGGACTGGCCTACCGGATCCTTAAAGGCGTCTCGATCATCGCCGACGCCTTCTACCGCACCGGGAGCATCTCCGACCTGACCGGCAACTGGACCCGGGTGGGGACGAACGACGACGGAGAGATCGCCGGAAGCTCCGATTCGTATTATCTCTGGGGCTTCGACACGACGGCGGGCGGGACGTTCTCCCGGGCCGGATTCTATGACAAGGAAGGGCCGACGGAAGCCGGTATCTCCAACATCAAGAAAGCCGAGATCTCGCTGAACGGCTTGACCTTCCAGGCCGGCCTCCGGATCAACTTCTGACCGCTTCCGGCCGCGCTGAACCCCGCTCACCCCGCTTCGGCCGCCGATCCGGGGAGAGCGTCCGGCGGACGGCGTCCTTCCAGCCCGCGTAGAGCCGCTCGGCTTCGGCCCGGCCGATTTCGGGCGCGAAGCGCCGCTCCATCTCCCAAAGCCGTTTGATCTCGTCCGTGTCCCGCCAATAGCCGGCCGCCAGCCCGGCCAGGTAGGCGGCGCCGAGGGACGTCGTCTCGATCGTCGCCGGCCGCAGGACGGGAAAACCGAGGAGGCCGGCCTGGAAGCGGCACAGGAAAGCATTGGCCGCTCCCCCGCCGTCCACGCGCAGGTCGCGGACGCGGAGCCCGGAATCCCGGGTCATCGTCTCCAGGACGTCGCGCGTCGCGTAGGCGATCGATTCCAGGGCGGCCCGCACGATGTGGCCGCGCTCGGTGCCGCGGGTCAGGCCGACGATCGTGCCGCGGGCATCGGAATCCCAGTAGGGCGCGCCAAGGCCGACGAAAGCCGGAACAAAATAAACCCCGCCGTTGTCGGGGACGGTCTCGGCCAGGGTTTGCGACTCGGCCGCGGTCCGCAACAGGCCGAGCTTGTCGCGCAGCCACTGGATGGCCGCGCCGGCCACGAAGACCGAGCCCTCCAGGGCATAGACCGTCCGCCCGCCGGGGCCGCAGGCCAGCGTCGTCAGCAGGCCATGGCGGGAGTCCGGCCGCGCCCGGCCGGCGTTGAGCAGGATGAAGCAGCCCGTCCCGTAGGTCGCCTTGATGGTGCCGCGGGCGAAACAGGCTTGGCCGAAAAGAGCCGCCTGCTGGTCGCCGGCGATGCCGGTGATCGGAATGCCCTCGGGGATAGTCCCGGCCCGGGCGGTGCGGCCGAACTCGCCGGACGAGGGGCGCACTTCGGGCAGCATCGCGGCCGGAACGCCGAAGACATCCAGAAGGCCCTCGTCGAAGCGGCCCCGGTCGATGTCGTAGAGCATGGTCCGCGAAGCATTGGTCGGGTCGGTGGCGTGGACGCGGCCGCCGGTGAGCTTCCAGAGAATCCAGGCGTCCGTCGTGCCGAAGAGGATCTCGCCCCGGCGGGCCCGCGATCGCAGGCCGAGCGTCTTGATCAGCCACTCGACCTTCGTCGCAGAGAAGTAGGCGTCGATCGGCAGTCCGGTCCGGCGGCGGACAAGGGAAGCCGTCCCCCGCTCCCGGTTCAGGGCTTCGCAGCGGGGCGCGGTCCGGCGGCACTGCCAGACGATGGCGTTGTGGACGGGCTGCCCGGTTCGCCGGTCCCAGAGGACCGTGGTCTCGCGCTGGTTGGTGATGCCTATGGCGGCGATGGAGCCGGGCGGGAGGTTGCGTAAGACCTCTTCGACGGTCTCGCGGACGCTGGCCCAGATCTCGCGGGGATCATGCTCGACCCAGCCGGGACGCGGGAAATACTGCGGGAACTCCCGGTAGGAAGAAACGACCGGCCGGCCCTTGCGGTCGTAGGCGATGGCCCGGCTGCCCGTTGTCCCCTGGTCGATGGCCAGGACGTACTTCACGTCATGTCCTCGGTCGGAGCCAGGCCAGGATGTCGTCGAAGACCCTCTCCCGACCGAGATCGATGGACAGGGCGTGGTGCATCTCGGGGTAGTCGATCAGGGTTTTGTCGGTCATGGCCATCTTGTCGAACAGCTTATGCGAGGCCGACTCGTCAACAAGGTAGTCCTTGCCGGCCAGAAGAAAGAGAGCGGGCACCGACGCCGCGGGCGCGGCTTTAAAAGCCCGCTTCTGCCCCGCCAGCGTGTCCAGCAGCATCTTCAAGCTGGACTCCCGCAGCTCGTCGGGGTTGGCGTCCATGACCGCGGCGTAGGCCTCGTCCCGGGTGCACATAGCCGAAGTGAACGGGATGGGCAACGTTTTGCGGCGGTTGAACGGATAGCAGCCGACCAGGGTCAGGTAGGACGAGAGCGGGAACTTCATTCCGCTCTTGAAGCAGGGCGAGAGGTGGATCTGCCCCGCGAAGGCATCGGGCCGGGCCGCGGCCAAGTTGAAGACGACCAGCCCGCCCAGGCTCTCGCCCAGGAGAAAGATGTGGCGGCCCGGATGCTCCGCGGCGATGATCTCGCGAAGCCGCAGGATGTCGTTCTCCCAAACGGAGAAGGAGTCGACGTGGCCGCGCGGGCGGTCGGGCGTGCGGCCGAAGCCGCGAAGCTCCAGGCCATAGGAGGCGACGCCGCGGGCGGCCATGTAGGACCCCAGGAAGTCCCAGCGGGCGGTGTGCGCCCCCAGGCCGTGGACGAGAAGCAGGACGGAGCGCGGTTCCGCCGTTTCCCACTTACGATAAAGGATATCCCCGCTGATAAGTTCGTTCATGGGGGTATTATAGCCGGAAGAATCGGGGGACAGTATACGTAAATCCCAATTGTTTCCGTGGCTGAAGGCCGCCGACTTTCAGGGACATGAAGATATGGGGGAAAGAGGTAACTGTACCCTATTTGTTGCCTGCGGCGGCGGCGATGACGGCGGCGCCGAGGCCCGAGCCGTCATGGGTCAGGGCCGTCCGGACGCGGGCCGCCCGCGGGCCCAGAATGTCGCGAAACGCGGCGTCTATGTCTGCGGCGAATCCCGGGTGCTTCTCGAAGACGCTGCCGTCGACGGCGATGGTGTGGTCCCGCTCCAGAACCGGGTCGATCCAGGTTACGGCGGCGGCCAGGACGGCGGCGGCGATCCGGGCGGCCCGGCGGGAAACGGCCCAGGCGATCTTACGCAGGGCCGCGGCATCGTCGGATGAGGCGTCGCGGACGCCAAGCTCAATCAATATCGTTCGAACCTTCTCCGCTTCGGGCGTTTCGTCTTCCTTGACGGCGCAAACCCGCTCGCTTCCGAAGCGCTCCCTGGCGGCGAAAATGTCCGGCAGCCGGCCGCCGAACATCAGCCCTTGCCCGGTCCGCTCGGCGACGGCCAGCCGGACAAGCTCGCCCAGGTACTTGCCCGAGACCATCTTTTCTTCCCACTGGGCTCCGGGGTTCTCGCTTTCGGCATCGAGCTTCTCATCGAAACGGTTCCTGGGCAGGTCTTTGTCGAACCCGCCCGACTCCATGTTGACGATCATGGCGGCCTTGGCATAGGAGCCGAGCGGCTTGCGGATGCGGTCGGCCCGCTCCCGGTAGCAGATGTTGGTCCCGGTGCCCAGGATGCAACCGATGTCGCAGGCCGGGTCGAGATAGGCCCGGGCCATCTGGGTCCCCGTCGTATCGTTGTCCAGGGAGACGACGCGAACGCCTCCAACGCTCTCCCTGGCCAAGGCCTCGTTGAGCAGGCCGACCACGTCCCGGCCCACGACTCCTGCGGCCGACCAGCCCTTGGTCCAGAGGATCAGCTCGCCCCGGTCGATCGAATGCTGGCGGATCGGGAACGAGAAGGTGAATCCGAGCGGGCGTGAGGCGGCGCCTTCCAACCCGGCCGCGAAGGATTTTATGGAACGGGCCAGGGCGCCGAAAAGCGTCCCGGCATCCCGGGTCGTCTCCTCCATCGAGAGACTGAACTTGCGGCTCGTCACGTCGGGAAGGCGTCCGTCTCCCGGAAGGCTGACGCGCAGAATGCGGTAGTTCGAGCCGCCCAGGTCCAGGGCCAGGAATTCGCCCTTTTCCTTTCCCGTCGGGTTGTCGACGAAGGCGGGCAGCATCTTGAGCGAGCTTGTCTCGCCGCGCAAGCCCGCATCCATCTCGGCCTGAAAGGCGGTGATCGTCCGGCGCCTGGCCGCCGCGGGATATTCGAACAAAGCTTCCATTTCGCTCATCTTCGCATCGCTCAAAGTCGCCGCCTTTCTCCAAGATTCATCCGGAAGATATCGCGGGCGCCGCGGAGAGTCAATCCTCATAGGCCCCGCAACCGAGCTTATGAGGGCGGCCAAGCCCGCTCACGGGTCCATCCTTAAGCCCTTCTCGCCCGAACCGCAATCCGGTACAATCCGTGCCATGAGCTCCCGCCGACGCGATCCGCGGCCCGGCGACAATTCCATGCCCCGCCGTATCGACACCCAGCCGATGAAGCGGCGGAGCTTCCTGGGCTGGAGCGCCGCGGTCGGAAGCGGCGCCCTGGCCCGCCGCGTCAAGGGCGCGGCCCAACCGGCCGCATCATCGCTTCCCCGTCCGTCCATCCCGAGCGCCGCCGAGGCCAAGATGATCCGGACGGGCTGCCCCTCGCACAACTGCGGCGGCCGCTGTCTGCTTAAAGTCATCGTCCGGGAAGGACGCATCGTCCGGATCGAGGGCGACGACCGCCTGACCGACGGTATCGAAGCGCCCCAACTCCGTCCCTGCATCCGCGGCCGGCTTTATCGCCGCCGCCAATACCACCCCGACCGGCTCCTTCATCCGCTCAAGCGCACCGGCCGGCGCGGCGAAGGGGCGTTCACGCCCATTTCCTGGGACGAAGCCCTCGACCTCATGGCCGCCCAGCTGAAGCGGATCAAGGCGGCCTACGGCAACGCCGCCATCTTCGTCCCCTACGGCACCGGAAGCTTCAGCCAAATCAACGGCCGCCAGACCGCCCAGCGCCTGATGAACCTCCACGGCGGCTCGCTCGGTTTCTACAACAACTATTCCTGGGCGGCCATGGCCGCCGCGACGCCCACGGTTTACGGCACCAACATCACGGGCAACCAGCGCCAGGATTGGGTCAACTCCCGATTCATCCTGATGTGGGGCTGGAACCCCTGTGAAATGCGCGACGGGACAAACTCCGAGTATTTCCTGCGCCTGGCCAAGGATAAGGGCGCCCGCATCGTCTGCGTCGACCCTCGTATGACCTTGAGCGCCGTCGCCTTGGCCGACGAGTGGGTGCCCATCCGGCCGGGCACGGACGCCGCGATGCTCTCGGCCATGGCTTATGTCATCGTCAGCGAAAAGCTCACCGATGCGGCCTTCGTCCGCACCCATTGCCTCGGATTCGACGGGACCCAGATGCCGGCCGGAGCCGAGAGGGAGGAAAGCTACAAAGACTACATTCTCGGCACGCGCGACGGCATTGCCAAAACGCCCGCCTGGGCCGAAAGAATCTGCGGTATCCCGAGCGCCACGATCGCCCGCCTGGCCCGCGAGTACGCCAAGACCAGACCGGCCATGCTCTACCAGGGCTATGGCCCCCAACGGCGGGCCTATGGCGAACAAACCGTCCGTGCGGGCTGCGTTTTGCCGGCGATCACGGGCAACGTCGGAATCCCCGGCGGCTGGGCCGGCGGACTGGGCTTGCAGGCCCCCGACGGCGGTCCGCTGTGGACGGTCTTTCCAACCGGCCCCAATCCGGTCCAAGCCCAGATCCCGGCCTTCCTATGGACGGAAGCCGTTGTTCGCGGCATGCAAATGACCGCCGCCGACGGCCTGGTCGGGACCGCGCGCCTGACTTCGAACATCAAGATGGTCTACGCCGTCGCTTCCAACATCCTCCTCAACCAGCATGCCGACATCAACCGGACGGCGGCGCTTCTGCGCGACGAGAAGCTCATCGAGTTCATCGCCGTCCAGGATAATTTCCTGACCTCATCGGCCCGCTTCGCCGACCTCGTTTTGCCGGCCTGCACCCAGTTCGAAACGTGGGGTGTCGCGGACGGCTGGAAATACGGCGACGAGGTCCTGCTCATGCCCAAGATCGTGGACCCGCCCGGCGAGGCACGCAGCGATTACCGCATTTGCGCGGACATAGCCGCCCGGCTGGGCCTGGGAGATGCTTACACCGAGGGCCGGGACGAGCGCGGCTGGACGGCCTGGGCCATCGACGAGCTGCGCCGGACCCGTTATCCAGGCCTGCCCTCGCTCGACGAAATGGAACAATCCAACGCCGGAGTTTTCGCCCTCCCGATCTCCAAGCCCGCCGTGGCCTTCGCGGATTTCCGGCGCGATCCGGTCAAGCACCCTCTCCCGACGCCATCCGGCAAGATCGAGATCTTCTCCATAAAGCTCCATGACTTGGGCCGGCCCGCCGAAATCCCGGCCGTACCCAAATACATCCCCGAGTGGGAAAGCCCGTTCGGCCCCGAAGCCGCCGAGGCTCCGCTCCAGGTGGTCGGGCCGCATACCCTGGCCGCCGTCCATTCCACGATGGCCAACGTGGACTGGCTGAAAGAGGCCTTCCCCCACCGCTTGGCCATCCACCCGGCCGACGCCGACGCCCGCGGCATCCGCGACGGGGACCGGGTCAAGGTCTTCAACTCGCGCGGCGCGGTCTTC
>JAQULS010000047.1 GCA_028749235.1 Acidobacteriota bacterium
AGCGCCGGCCCGGGAGCCGTATCCGGAGACCGGTCGGAAATCAGAACGCCTCCCTTGAGGCCTGAATCCTTGATCAGCCGATACCCGGATGGGACGGCCGCGGACTTCGCTGCGCCGCGATCGGAAGCCCCCGAATCGCAGGCGCTAAGCGCCAAAAGGAGGAATCCGCTCAAGATAAAGGCGATTATTCCGTGCGTGAGCCCCCCTGCATCATAAGCCATCATCTTTGCTCTCCTTCCCAACGATTTCCAGGCATTTTTCCCACGCCGCGCCCGGCTCTTTCGGCCGCGAATTCAGAAGGAACATCCAAGACTCAAGGACAATCGGTCTGATACCCCCCTCGGCAATTCGTAAAAACGGTCTTTGCAGGTATCTCTCATCTTCAATTTAGGCCATGCGAATTCAAATATCAAGTGCTGCTTCGCGACGACAGAGATCTCTCGCAACCACGAAAAAGGCGAGAACTCCTCCTCAAAAAGATATATCTCGCACGGTCAAAACAAAACCGGAGGGAAGATTCCCGGCACCCCGGCGTCGAATAAATGGAGTGGTTTTCGTTTTTCTCCCAAAATCCCATAGGAGGTACCACCGCATGAAGCGCACCACGGCTCTCGTCCTCGCGGTGTTCTTCCTGGCCGCCGTCGCGACGGCCGGAGAGATCACCCTGAACGTGCAGGAGCACGTCCTGGCCAACGGAATGAAGATCCTGATGATCCCCAAGCCGGGCGTGCCCCGCGTCGTCTGTCACATCTACTTCAATGTCGGGTCGATCAACGAGCGGCCCGGCATCACCGGCATCGCCCACGTCCATGAGCACATGATGTTCAAGGGCACCCAGGCGATGGGCGTGACCGACGTCGAGAAGGACTCCGCCATCGACCGGCAGATCGACGCCTTGATGGGCCAGATCTACCGGGAAAAGTACTGGAAGACCGACGGCGGCGACAAGGCCAAGATCACCGACCTGCAGAAGCAGGTCGACAAGCTCGTGGCCGAGGAAAAGGCGTTCATCATCAAGGACGACCTCTGGACGCATTACATGAAGAACGGCGGCACCGGCCTGAACGCCTCGACCGGGGAGGAAAACACCGGCTACTACGTCACCCTGCCCGCCAACAAGGTCGAGCTTCAGATGATGCTCGAGTCCGACCGGCTGATGAACGCGGTCTGGCGCGAGTTCTACTCCGAGAAGGACGTCATCATGGAGGAGCGGCGGCTGTCCGAAAACAGCCCCGGCTACTTCTTCAACGAGCAGGTCAACGCCGCCTTCTACGCCGCCTCGCCCTACCACTGGGACGTCATCGGCTGGATGGATGATCTGAAGAAGATGACCAAGGCCGACCTGGCCCAGTTCCATGACACCTTCTACGTGCCCAACAACGCGGTCGCCATCTACGTCGGCGACTTCGATCCCAAGGTTCTCCTGCCGCTGGCCGAAAAGTACTTCGGCCGCATTCCCAAGGGCCCCGACCTGGAGCCCATCCGGACGTCCGAGCCGCCCCAATACAGCGAGAAGCGGCTGTACGGCGAGGGGCCGGCCCCGACCAGCCTGCAGATGATGTTCCACACCGTCCCGGCCGGGCATCCCGACGCGGCCCCGCTGCAAGTGCTCGGCAGCATCTTCGGCTCCGGCGGCGGCATGCGCGGCGGTCCGCGCGGCGGCGGCGGAGGCGGCACGGGACGCCTGGCCAAGGCCCTCGTCGAGGGCAAGCAGATGGCCGTCAGCATCTCGGCTTCCGGCCGATCCCAGCTCTACGTGGGAGCCTTCCAGTTCAGCGCCCAGCCCCGGGCGGACAAGAACGTCCAGCCCGAGGATTTGGAGAAGGAGATCTGGGCCGAGATCGACAAGGTCAAGAAAGACGGGGTCACGGCCGACGAGCTTCAGAAGATCAAGAACCGCTCCGAGGCCGGCTTCATCCGCTCCCTGCAGAGCGCGTCCGGGCTGGCTTCGAGCGTCGGACGGGCCGAGCTCGTCCGCGGCTGGCGCTCGATCCTGACCGACATCGAGGCCATCAAGAAAGTGACCAGCGACGACATCAAGCGGGTCGCGGCCAAGTATTTCGCCAAGGACAACAGCCTCACCGCCATTTACCAGCGGAAGATGGGGCGGTAAGGAGGATGCCCATGAAAAGAACATTGACCGCCGTCGTTCTCCTCGGCTTCGTCCTGATCGGATTCGGCTTCGGCCAGGCCCAGAAGCCGTCCGACCTCAAGTTCCCCCCTCTGACCTTCAACCCTCCCGATCCGGCCGCTTATCGCACGGTTTACGCCGGCGGCCTGCGCGCCTACGTGGCCGAGGATCGCGGCCTGCCCATCGTCACCGTCTCCGCCCTCATCCACTTCGGCGGGCTCTATGTGCCCCAGGACAAGCAAGGCCTGGACACCCTGATGAGCCAAACCCTCATCCGCGGCGGCACCAAGACGCGCGACGGCGCGGCCATCGAGGAGCGTCTCGACTTCCTGGGCGGCTCGCTCTCGTTCAACGTCGGCGAACGAACCTCGACCCTGACCCTCAGCGTCCTGAGTAAGGACCTGGACGAGGGGCTGGATCTGTTCTTCGATGTTCTGCGCAATCCCGCGTTCCAGGAAGCGCCCCTGGCTCTGGCCAAGGTTCGCCAAGTCCAAGGCCTGCGCCAAGCCAACGACCAGCCCGGATCGGTCCTGAGCCGGGAGTTCGACAAGGCCCTTTACGGCGACGGCCCGCTGACCTGGCAGGCGACGAAAAAGACCCTCGAGTCCATCACCGCCGCCGACCTCAAGGCCGTTCACGCCAAGTACTTCTACCCCAAGAACATCATCCTGACGGCTTCCGGAGACTTCGCCAAGGCCGCCCTCAAGGCCAAGGTCGAGAAGCGGACGGCCGGTTGGAAAAGCGGCGCCGCCTCCTTCCCCGTCCTGCCCAAGTCGTTCCCGGCGCCCGAGCCCGGCGTCTACTTCATCCAGAAGGCCATCAACCAGGGCTACATCAACATCGGCCACCTGGGGATCGAGGACACCAACCCCGATTACTTCGCGGTCCAGGTCATGAACTTCATCCTGGGCGGCGGTTCGTTCACCTCGCGGATCACGATGAAGGTCCGCTCGGACGAGGGCCTATCCTACAACCAGGGCAGTCGGTTCACCTACCGCTGGGGCTTCCCCGGCCCGTTTGCCGGCTACGTCCAGACCAAGTCCTCCACGGTCGGGTACGCGATTTCGCTCATCCTGGCCGAAATGAACCGCATCCGGAAGGAGCCTGTCTCGGACTCCGAGATGGACACGGCCCTCAACTATTATCTCGACAGCTTCTCCAGCCAGTTCGAGATGCCCCAGATGATCATGTCCACCTTCGCCAACATGGAGATGACCGGCCGGCCGATGGACTACTACAAGACTTACCGGGCCAAGATCCAGGCCGTGACCAAGGCCAAGGTCCAGGAGGTCGCCCGGAAGTATATCCAGCCGGACAAGGCGGTCATCATGATCGTCGGCGACTTCGATCCCTGCAACAAGGGCGGCGACAAGTGGCCCGGCCCGCTCGACAAGCTGGGCAAGGTGCACCGGGTGACCCTGATCGACCCGATGACGGGAGAGCCGGCCAAGTAGGATCAAAGTTTTCGGTGCGTCCGCTGTTCACAGCGGACGCCCGCTTGTATTCTCCGGGGGCGGCTTCGGCCGCCCCCTTTTCCTAATCGATTGCTTAAAAGAAAGCCATATCTCCATCCTCCACAGAGCCGGTTGTTCCCGGTTTTATGGCTATCCCGTCTTTAATAACCTCATTTGTGTAGTAACAACGTATTCCCTTTTGGTCCAACATGTCGATTACTTCATGATGGGGATGCGCGTCCAGCGAACGCCCAAATCTTCTGTTGCCATGACTTATGATCGCAACTTCTGGACTAATCGCCGTTAGGATTCTCCGAGTTATGTTTCCGCGGCTTCCGTGATGAGGTATTTTAAGATATTTCGCAGTAAGGTCGGTGCCTGACGAAAGGAGCCTCTCAAAAACCAATTCGTCGGCATCGCCTGTAAAAAGCCATTTTCCGGTGTTCGGATGATTAAATTTAAAAACTACGCTCGTTTGGTTTGCTGCAAGCTCCATATGGGCATCAATGTAATAAGAAAGCGCATATTGTTTCTTTTGAGATATTCTATCGCTTAAGGAAATAAAGAATTTGTGAACAAACGTTTTGGCATTCAGCCGATACGCCGAAGATAGACTACGGGAGTTCTCCTTATGCAACGGCGTTTCATAGTTTATGATTTCCTCTGTAGGAAGATCCAATCCGGCTTTAGATAAATTCCCAAGCGCGCTTTGAATACTTCCTTCGTTATCTTTCTCGTGCGAATCGCATTTATAAAAAGCTTCCCACGGATTTTTCGGAGGATTAAAAACCTTGATATGACCGCATAGCTTATCGCCTTCGCATACTAGTTTTGTTTCTACGTTTGTAAGGACTGACCAGTTTAAGCCGCCGATTGCGATAGAACAATGGGCTTGGACATATCGGTAGATTGTTATAACCTCGGGTAAATACCACGGCATATATAAGCATCGTGTTTTTTTGCCCTTTAAAATAGCAGGCAAACCGCCCAAATGATCCTCATGTGAATGCGTTACTAGGACTGTTGCACCTGAAGCATTAATCCTGCGAACAACCTGAGCGACCGGAGGGCCTGTATCAATAAGGAGAGGCGCATCTGGATCATCGAAATCGCAGCCGCAATTTGGCTCATAAAGGAATGAATCCCCCTGCCCCACATTAAAAACGGTTAACATTCTTCATCCCCTTTCGCCCAGCCAGAACTGGCCGCTTGCATCCAGATCAATGCCTTACTTCATCTCCTTGCACATCTTCGTTAATCCATTGCAAAGCACAAAGCTGTCTCCATAAATCGCCCCCCCACTATTATGCCCCCTAAGCACCATACCTCCGATTATGCCTGTTCGTTTCGTCGGGGTTTTATTGATTTCTTTTGCTCTAGTGTTCTAATAAGAAAATGCTCCAACATTCGGGGAAATTCCAGAATAAATACATGTGCGTCCTTTCCGCCGAATCCTATCTCTTCCATAAAAGGACCTTGCATAGAAAACTTGGTAAAATTCCGTAGCCTTCCCACCTCCTTCTTTATCGCTTCTAAATCGCCCGATTTTACGGCCCGATAAACCTCCATTGCAAGTTCATATAGCCAAGGCATATCGTCGCGAATCAAGCTCGCCGCCATAACTATTGCAATTGGATCACTCGGATCTCCCGACATATGCATGATTTCGTCAATCATCATAGGATGGAACCGACGAATTCTTCTGCGGCGAAACGGATCAGCCGTTTCAGCGAGGCGTTCTGCGACTCGTGATGGCAAAGCTTTCATTTCTTCAGTTAGCTTAGACACCGCGCTTTCATCGGCCTCTTCCTTCGTTTCTTTTTTCGTTGTGCCTGGCGATAACTTCTTTAGCAATGTCGCTTCAGCCGTTTTAAATGTGACTACTTGAGTCCTAACGACATCCGCATCAAGCTCAAGATCCGGCACTCTACGGGCAAGCTGATTGACGAGTTTAGTTAAATCGCTCTCACTATCGTCCATATTCATAAACTGATAAAAAGGACCAGCGCTCACTCGACTCAGCGGGACACCGAGTGCGACACCCACTACTGGGACGTTCAATTTACCCTTTGCGACGCCTGCTTCAAACAAGATCCAAGGCCGATCGAGACTTCTTTCCGTAAACAAGCATACGACGTCGGATGTCGATTGGAGTTTAACCATTAATCGCTTATACCACTCTTCCCCAAAATCTATTCCTTCAGTACCCTTTTTATCTGAGGAACGAAAGGTCTTTATCATCCCGGCACTTACGCTTTTTAATAACTTGCTAAACGCCTCGGCAAGCTCCGCGTCTCTTGAATCATGGCTAATAAACACAAGGGGGCCCGAAACCGACGCCGAAAGCAATTCGGGATCGTCAGAAGCTTTTGGCTTTTCTGATACGGTCATAGGTAACCTCGAGTAGTAACGAAAGGTGGAACCCGATCCCCTTAAAAGCACATTAAAAGAGTTAGAATATCATTGTCAAGCAATATGATGTTCAATCGTGGAAAATCGGTTAGAAATATCTCCATCGGAACAAAATAACACGTTCAATTACGATATTTTTCTACGATTATTATGATGCAACAAAGTCAACAAACCCGGTCTTTAGCCCGGGATTTGCTGACTTTCCCCCAAAAGCCCGATTGAGGTTTGAACCGCGGGACGGAGAGATCTTCTGTTTTCGAAGCGATTTTTCCGCTATCCTATCAACCGACGTTCCTTACTCATTAGACGATGACATCCCTTGCATCGGCAGTGACGCCCTCCCTGTGATGCTCCGTGAGTCCTATCGAGAGGGAATTCTGCCAGAGGTTTCCAGGTTTTACAGCCCGAGCATACCTTCCCTACGATTCCTTCGCGAATTACGATTGCCATTTGGCATTTTCTCGCTTATACAATTATCTTCGTATATATGATACGTCTGGCCATAAGAAGATAGCTCAGAATCATTTCTTACCCGCCCTGATTAGTCTCGATAGTTCGATCACGGGTTTAGGGAAGTCCCTCCATCTGTTTTCCCAGCATACGACGCAATCAAGATCGTCAAGCCGATGATTCCAGCTACCTTTAGAAAGCAGGCATTTCAATTCGACTCGAATTTCTCGTTTTTCGTATTCGTCGTAACAAATAGCATCAATACCATTCGCGCTCAAATCGAGGATCTGCCATTTAATATCTCCTCGCGAACAGAGAATTGCCAATAACGCAAGCACTCCCTGTTCCTCTTGTGGGGCATATGGGAATCCCTCTAAGCCGGTTCTCTCCCATTTAGAACGCTTGCTAGACATCGGTATAGGAGGAATTGGCCGGATTAATTCATGACCAGGTATAGTAGACACTCGACTTGCACCTGCTAGTTCGGGGATTCCCAATGATAGGAAACGATTCAACTCTTTATCTTGTTTGAATAAGTTCGGGATACGGCCCAACTCCAAGGCTTTTTCAATGAATGATCTAAGGGTGGGATAACGGCGCTTGCTAAAATTGAGGCCAAATCTTTTTCTTTCAGACGTTTTGGGGTATCGCCCTAACTTTTCCACTGCTTCAGTAAGCTTGAGAAAATACACCTCATCCGCCACCGGCAATCTAGTTTTCGGTATCACACCGGCAAGCTCACATAAGGTAGTCCAATCGTTACCGCCATCATAAATCTGATAATGATTGTACTTGCCATGTTTATAATACTCTGATCGCGAAAGAGCACTTGAACCTAAGCGTAGAGCTACTCGCTTTATATCTTCGACGATGGTATCTCTTCTATCTTCATTCATTTTACGTCACTTTCCAGATATCTTAATTTGCCGAGATCATACCGCCGATGCTCCATATTCACGACAGAGGCTTCTTCAATTGACAGAGAATATAATCATTCGAATCAAAAAAGGAAATTCGGTGAACTAGGGCTTGATTGATTGTGCGGAACGCATCGCATTCAGCAGCTTTTTGTATCGGATTAAAGAAAATACCCCTTCCGCCCATAAAAGGAGATTATCCGATGGCATTCGAATATGTCAAGAAGAACACACCTCCGTTCGCGCTTGACATAATACCTGCCTATATTTACATTGTAAATATGTCCGACTTGACTTTCGATTGGGATCCACGAAAGGAGACGGCCAACCGAAGAAAATATGGTGTCTCTTTCGAGGAGGCCCAGACCGTCTTTTCTGATGAGACCGCTCTATTGATCGACGACCCGGATCATTCGGCCGACGAAGAACGATTCATTCTTCTGGGCATGAGCTTCAAGCTAAGAGCCCTGATCGTCTGCCATTGCTATCGCAAGAGTGAATCTCTCATTAGAATATATTCCGCTCGCAAAGCGACGCGCCCGGAGCAAAAGCAATATTGGGACAGGTGGCAAGAATGAAGAAACAATACGACTTTTCGAAGGCGACTAAGAACCCTTATGCGGGGATGCTTAAGAGACCGGTAACGATCAGGCTCGATGAAGAATCCGTAGCCTACTTTAAAGAGCTGGCCAACGAGATCGGCATCCCTTATCAGACGTTGATCAACCTCTACCTCCGAGACTGCGCCGCCTCCCGCCGCAAGCTCTCTCTGGAATGGCGGTCCGCGTCAGTGTAGAAGGACCCGCGTTCACTTTTCGAAGCAGAAAACTTCATAGCCGAACTCGGTGAAGCGCTCTCCGCCCGGACCGGGCTCCAGGACGAGCTTCACGTCGAGGTGATCGCGGCCGCGGGTCAGAGAGGGGGCGATGTCGAAGTCGGCATCGAACCAGCGGAGAAATTCGTTCTCGTAGCCGTGCTTCCAGACGCCGGCCAAACGGCCGTCGACGAAGACCCGGGCGGCCTGGCCGCGGTATTTCTGGTCGATGCGGCGGCGCAGCCGGATGCCGCTATTGGCCGGATCGACGACCACCCGAAAGGAGATCGTGCCGCCGGCATGGATGCGGCCAGCTGTCGTGATGACGGCCTCGAAATTCTCGCCTTCGGGCGAGGCAGCGAGCATCGAGACCGGCGCGGACGGCGCCGACCGGTAGCCGTGCTGCCGCTCGCTCTCGGCGCTGCCGATGACGATGGCATCGGTCTTGACCAGCGCGCGACCGCGGCGGACATAGACGAAGGCCAAGCTTCGATACTGCGAGCGGATGTCGCTCATGCCGCCGTGCTGGATGACCGCCCGCATCGACGAGTAAAACGGAATGGGGGCTTCGAGATGGAAGCGGCTGTACCCGCTCGGGATGCGGTAGGCTCCCGGATAGGATCCGCCGCCTTCCTCCATGATATTCCCGATGACGCAGCCGAACGGCGCGTCGAAGTCTGGATTCGGCCAGAAGCAGGCCAGATAGTAGTCCTCGCTGCCCGTGCCGTTGATCTGCGGCGAGATCGCGCCGTCGACCGTGAACCGCTCGTTGCCTTCGCAGTAATGCATCTCATGCATGGACTGGACGACGCCCGCGAACCAGCCCGTGCCTAAGCCCTCATAGAACAACCAATCGCCGCCGTAGGTGGTCTGGCCCTCGCGATAGACGGCCCCAAACGACGTCCCTTGCTCGCGGGGGATGTCGTTGGCGCCGACCAAGACGCGGGCTTTGACGCGGCCGAAGCGTTCGGGCGAATCGTTGATCCACTCGATCTCGGCCTTGGTCCAGAAGGCCATCGGAAAGTACGAGCGGAGGCGGACCCGGCCGTCGGGGAGCTTCTCCATCCGGAGCGGCAGTGAGCGCATTTCGTTCGCCCCGTTGGGCGACCCGAAGAAGATCCCGACCGGTACCACCGCATCCCAGCGGACATGGCCGTCCCAGCGGAGCCGGAGGTGGGTCAGCCGGAAGAAGGCCTCCGATCCGTCCGCCTCGATCTCGATCTCGCGGACGATCCCGGAGTCCGATTCGATCTTGAGCAGGGAGAGCTTCTCGCCCGCCTCGATCTCCTCCTTGGTCTCGGCCGCGTAAGCCCGGAGCCCGTCCTCCTCGAACGGCCGCTCGCCCGGGCGGGCGAAGGCGTCCTCGACGGCGTCCCGGTCGGCCTGGACGTCCAGACGTCCGGCGGACGCCAGCGAGGCGTACCGCTCGGAGATAACGTGGAAGAAGCGCGACTCGCCGCCGTGGATGGAGATCTTCAGCGACTTCTCAAACGGGATGGGCGCAAAGCTGTTGCCGGCGAACGGCTCGCCGCCCCAAAGGCCGCGCTTGGCATAGCTGGTCAGGGGGGCCATGAATCCGGGGAGCTTGCCTTTGAAGAACTCGATCTCATTGATCTCCCAGCGCGGCTTGGCCTCGCCGTCGAAATAGAACCGAAGAACGGCCTGGGGATCGAAGGCCGTCCCCCAGAGGCTGCGGATACAGCCGGGGCCGACGGAGTCGAAGATCACGTCGTCGCCGGCGGCGTCCTTGTAGAGCGGCATGTTGGCATCGCCGTTGATGCCCTGCTTGTTGTGGCTGGAGTCCTGCCGGACGGTAAGGCCCGCGGGCGCCCTCAGCAGGCGATCCAGGAGCCGGTAGGCGGGATGGGGCTTGAAAGCCGGTTCAACGGCTGATGCCGGAACGTTCGGGGCGACAACCATGACCGCGACGACGACCGCGAGGAGCAGGATGCGGTTCTTCATGACCGCATCTTGGCCGAACGAACCGCCTCCGTCAAGGCCTTCCGCCCCAACCGGACCGGGGTGATTCGGTTCCGATTACTTCCGCGCAAAGGGAGTCTTGAGCCGTTCTTCCATCCAAGCCCGATCCATGGTGATCTTGAGCTCGTCATGCTGGAGCGACCGGCCCGAGTCGATCGCCAGGGCGGCCTTGTAATGGGCCAGGGCGGACTCCCGGCGTCCTTTCAAGTCATCGAGGAGGCCCAGCCATCCCAAGGCTCCGAATTTCCAATACGGGTCCGCGGCCGGAAGGTCGACCTTGACGAAACAGTCCGCGGCCTCATCGGGGCGATCGGCCTCATAGAGGGCCGTGCCGAGACGGTACCAGATCTCGGCCACGGCGATCGGCTCGTTTTTCACCGCGGCGTAGACGCCCGGAGCCTCAGCCGCCTCGAAGCCGAAAGCCAGCGCGGCGGCCGCGGCCGCCGACAGGGCCGGAACAGGGGCCTCGACCCGGGCCAGCTTTTTCTCGGGGTCGAGCACCACGTCCCGCAGCGGCGAACGGCTCTTGAACGTGAAGATCGTGACGGCCCGCGTCCGGTCGGTCAAGGCGGCTTGAGTCGATCCGTCCTCAAACACGGCCTGAACCGGTACCGGCATCAACATCGTTCCCAGGCGCTTGACCCGGACCTCGGTCGTATAGCCGCCGCTCCCGTCGGCCTTGCTCCCGTCCTTCTCCACGCCGTAGCAAAGGTACTGGTTCGAACGCACCCAGGCGTCGAAAAACCAAGCCAGGTTCCGACCGCTCTCGGATTCGGCGACTGTGCGGAAATCCCGCCAGCCGAGGCGCTTGCCGCCGAAGTCGCGGAGACAGCGCTTGTAGACCCGCAGAAAGACGTCCCGCCCGAGCACGGAGTCGAGGGCGAAAATCGCCGCGGGTCCCTTGCTGTGGATGACGGTGTTGTTGAAATCGAACTTGACGGCTTCCTCCCGGTCCGGAGGGGCGTCCAGGGTCATGTCGTAATACAACGGAATGGCGTTGACGTAATTCCCCATCCATTTCGCCCGCCGATCCGGGTCGAATCCCCGGACGGTCATGAACTCCGTATCGGCGAAGACGCCCAGGGCGATCCAGACCCAGGCGGGCGCGTCGGGGTTGAGAACCCACTCGCCCCAGTATTCGTGGCCGATCTCGTGCGAAGTGATGCGCTGCCAGTAGCGAGGCGACTCGCCATCAACATAGGTCTCTAGGCCGTGGATGGCGACGAGGCCGGTCGCGACCGGATAGCCGCCCCAGCGCCCGGCCCCGCCGGGGATGATGTTCAGGAACGGGAAAGGATAGAAGCCCAGCCATTCCTTGTAGAAGCGGACGGCATCGACCGCGGTCTCCAGGCAAACGGCGGCGGCCCGGGCGCCCTTGTCCGTGAAATACGTCGTGATCAGAACCCCGTCCGCTTCGCGGGACGCGGTTTTGAGGCCGGGCGCCAGGTAGACGCCGAAGGCCCGGGCGGCGGCGGCCGCGAAGCGCCCGGTTTTCGGGTCAAGGCGCCCGCTGGCGGCGACCGCGACACCCTCGGGCACGTCGAGCTTCACCGAGTAGGCGTCGTGGTGCTCCAGCCCGTCCCACCACAATCTCGGGTACCACTCGCTGCTCGAGAATTCGGTCGGGCTCTGCGGATCGTCCGTCTTGAGGCTGAAGAGAACGTTCAACTCGATTCCGGAACCGGGCGCGAGCGGCGCCGGGAGGCGGACGGATATCGGCCGCTGTTGGGGATCGAAGGAAGCCCCGTCCGGCGGGAAGAGCCGCCGCCCGCCCGCGGAAACTTCGAGCGTCGACAAGGGGCCGACGGACCAGTCGAAAGCGATGATCCCAAGGGGATCCCGGCCGGAATTCTTCAGGGAAATCGTCTCGGACCCTTCGACGGCGCCTCCGGCGACGTCCACGCGGGCGTCGATGACATACAGGCTCGAAGGCGGATCCGCGGGCGTGTAGAAGGATTGGGCCGCCGTCGATGAGACGGGTTGCCGGCCGGGCGCGTACGGGGTGAAGCCAAGGATCAGGATGCAAGCCAGCGCGAGCGGAGTCGATCGTTTCATGCCGAACCTCCCGGAGACGGACGGGTTGTCGCGCGAGCGCACCGCGACGGCGCGGGCGGAGCCGGTAATTCTTCAGCCAATCACTATACGCCGCCGGAACGAAAAAGGTTGGCCGGCGCTTTGGCTCCCGGCCTATTTCTTGATTTCGACCGCCGGTACGATTGTGTTCTTATGGGAGCCCTTGGTCGTATGGATTAAAAACCCGTCCGCGGGCGACGACCAGACTTCCGCCAGGAGGTAGACGGTGACGTACTCGGTGTAGGACGGCGCGAAATCCCCCACCTCGTCGAAGACAAGCTGCGGCCCGGCCGGAGCCGGTACGGGA
The DNA here is from genome assembly GCA_028749235.1 of Acidobacteriota bacterium. Lineage (GTDB taxonomy): Bacteria > Acidobacteriota > Aminicenantia > Aminicenantales > UBA4085 > UBA4085. The sequence continues at coordinate 12,539 of JAQULS010000047.1, forward strand.
GGCGTCAGCTTCTGGGTAAAGGGAATAGCGTATTCCTTGCCCGTCGCTTCCTGGCGCAAGGTGATCTGGCCGTCCTTGACGGCGCCGATCGAGTACATGCCGGCGGCCAGCTTCTTGCCCGCCGCATCGAACGGGAACGCGACCTTGAAGGCGGCCTGGGCCGAGGCCGGGACGGCCGCGGCGGCCAAGGCCAACGCCGCCAGCACAACCGGGATGATGACGCGTCGTCTCATCGCTCTCCTCCTCGTGTCTCTTAAATCGTGACGTCGGCCGGATAGCCGGGGACCGGGTCCGCCGACTCGGGAACGCCCTGCTTGAGGGCCGCTTCCATGGCCTCGATGAACGTGTCGATCTCCTCGAGCGTCGTGTAGACGTTGGGCGAAACCCGGAGGGCCTGGTAGTCGAAAACCGAGTTCGGGGGGGCGCCGCCGACGAGCGGAACGACGATGATCCGGTAATTGTTCATCATGAACGTGGCCAGCTGGCGGACGTCGTAGCCGTCGATATTCACGGCCATGACGCCCCAGGCCTGGGCCGGTTCGCTCGTTTCGGTCAGGACCTTGATGCGGTCATACTTCTTGAGGGCGTTGACCCAGCGCAGGTTCAGGTAGCGCAGCCGGGCCGCCTTGCGCTCGGCTCCGATGGCCTGGTGGAAGGCCAAGGATTCGCCGAGGGCCGCCCGGATGGCCCAGGGGTGGGTACCGATGCTCTCGAACTTGCGGATGTCGGCATCCTGCTGCTCGGGGGCGGCCTGCAGGGGCCAGAACTTGGGGATCATGTCCTTGCGGACGTAGAGCAGGCCGTTGCCGAGCGGGGCCAGCAGCCACTTGTGCAGGCTGACGCCGTAGGCATCGCACTCCAGGTCCCGCAGCTTGAAGGGGAAATGGCCAAGGGCGTGGGCGCCGTCGACGATGGTGACGATGCCCTTGGAGCGGGCCAGGCGGGACAGCCGCTGGACGGGGAAGAGCTGGGCCGTGAGGTTCGTGATGTGGGTGAAATGGAAGACCTTGGTCTTCGGCGTGATGGCCTTCTCGAACATGTTGTAGAGAAAGTCCTGCGTCGCCGGGACCGGGAACTGAAGACGGGTGAGCTTGATACCGTCGCGCCGCATGCGCTGGTCCCACGTCGTCAGCATCCGGGGATAGTCCTGTTCGGTCGTGACGACCTCGTCGCCGGGCTTGAGATCGAGCCCGTTCTGGACGATCTGCAGGGACTCGCTGGCGCCGCGGGTCAGGGCGATCTCCTCGGGGTCGGCGCCGAACTCGTTGGCCATCCGGCGGCGGATGGTCTGGACGTTGTTGGCGACCTGGCCCTGGTAATGGACCGGCAGCATGTTGATCATGTCCATGTAGCGGAAGACCGACTCGATCGCGACCCGCGGCATCGGCGCCGTGAAGCCGTTGTTGAGGTTGATCAGGCTGCGGTCCAGCTTGAAGGCCAACTGGATCTCGCGCCAGTAGAACTCGTTTTGGGCGACTTCCTGGGGCGTCTGACCGGCGACGTTCTGTCCGGCGGTTGTGACGCGGGCCAGCGCCTCGGGGTGGAAGACGGCGGCGGAAGCGCCGGTCACACCCGCCAAGCGCAGGAATTCTCTTCGATTCAACGGCACTCTAGCCATGGGAAACCTCCTGTGGAATGGATGGCATGGATCGATCGTTGCGTCATGATCGGTTTCGGGCTCTCCGAACCGGACATGATCGTATGCGCGGCCGCCGACCGGTGTCAAGAGAAAAAGGAGGACCGGCCTAGCGCGGGAGAATCCGCTCCGGCCGGCCCCGCGTCCGGAACGTCGCCTCGGCCTTGGGCGCGGCGTCGCCGCGGAACTCGGCATCGAAGACAATGCGGTGGCTCCCGGGGCCGATCGTCGGCGGAGCGGCCGGCGCCGCCACGGTCTTGATTGGCTGCCCCTTGTCGTCGTAGAGGCGGGCATCCCCCGCCCCTTCCCAGAGAAGAGTCTGGCCCGCCTGCATCTCGACGTCGAAGACGAGCTCGAAATAGCCGTCGATCTCGAAGCGCGGACGCCGAAGCGATCCCTCTCGGCCCGCGGCCTTGAGCTTGAGCTGGAGCGGCTGGGCGTCGTCGGGATTGTCGAAGGTCCACTCCGCGGCCGTCGGCTGGCCCGGCTGCAGACTCATCTTCTCGTGGCTGAAGGCCTGGGACTCGTGGAAGGGATAGAGATCCCAGCCTCCGTCGGCCCGCTTCGCGAGATGGAACTCGGCCTTGGGATTCTTCATCCGCAGGCGCTGTTCGGGACTGAAGGCGCCGCCGCGCCGGGCCGTCTCCCACTCCCGGATGGCGTCCAGGACGGCACCGGTCTCCGGGTTCTTGCGCATATCCTCCAGGCTGGAAGTGAAGGCGAAGCCGGCCCCGTAGCCGGCCGCCCGGGCCAGCATCCATTCCACGTCGGACAGGCTGGTCGTGTCGCGCATCAGGTACCAGCCCAGCATGTTCGGGATGTAGTTTCTCTCGAACAAGGCCTGGTTCTTGATCCGGTACTCCTGCATGCTCTCGCGGAAGCCTTCGTACCAGGGCTCGCCCCAGTTGCAGTAGGAGTTGATGTGCCAGTAGAAGTGCTTCGAGTTGCTCGTCCCGTTGATGACCGCGTGATCGAGGCCGTTGAAAAAGTCGACGGGAAAGAGCTCATAGGCGTAGTCGCCCTGGCCGGTCGAGGCGCAGCCCTCGTGGCCGTCGAAGTCCATCTGGGAGAGCCCGGTCTCGTTGAAGCGACGGGCCAGGCCGCGGGCGATCTCCCTCTGCAGCTCGAAATTCGGGAAAAAGACCTTGTAGGGATGGTCCAGGAGTTTGCCGGCCTCGGCGCCGCGGGCGTGTGCGGCGGCTCGCGTGCCGAAGGCCCCCCGCTGGCAGTCCAGAAGCCGCCATGGCGCCGCGTCCGACACCGCGCGGTAACGGACGAGCTCATTCCCAACGACGACGGTGTGGAGCCAGTTGGCCTTCTCGTTATTGAAGAACTCGGGCGAGGCGACCGGGATCTCGGTCGCGGCCGGGCCGATATCGGCGGTCAGGGCGCTCGTCCCCGTCCGGGCCAGGTGGTGATCCGGGACAGGCGTCACGTAGGAATCGTTCGTCTGGATGAAGGACGTCAGGGTGTGGGCGCCCAGCCGGATGCCCAGAGCCTTGGCCTTCGCGACGCAGGCCCGCAATCCGGCTGCCCCGTTCGGAAACCACTTGCGGCTGATCTCGAAATGGCCCCAGCTTTCGAACGGCTCCATGTGGTAGAGGCTCATGAAGCCGCCCCGCCGGGTGTAACCGAGCAGCTCGTCGATGGTCTCTTCGCCGAAATCGACGATCAGGTAGGACCGGCCCCTCTCGGGCGAGACCTTGGCCCAGACGCCGTCGATCATCGGATGGGGCAGTCTTTCAGCGATCTCGATCGCACCCAGGCGGTCCAGGATCGCCGGCTCGGGGCATCCGAACAGGGCGATCTTCGATCCGACGACGGTCTCCCCGGGGATGGGCTCGATCGGCATGCCCGGGAACTGGCCCAGCCAGACGTCAGCCGTTCGGGGCAGCGAGCGGTTCAAGCTGTAGGCCTGCAGGACGCTCCCCCACGTCCGCGGCTCGGCCGCCCGGCCGCGCGACATGTCGAAGCCCTCCTCGTTGTCGGGGTAGCTGCCGATGGTCTTCGGATTGAGGGCCTGGAGGCCGAGGCCGTATGTCCCGTCCCGGACGACGCCGACGATTTCGCCGACGGTTTGGCCGATCGATGTCGGAAAGGGGCCCCAGAGGCAGAGCCGGATCTTGGCCGCCGGTTCGGCCCGGACGACTTCGAAGACGAGGTGAGTCGGCCGGGCCGAGACGCGGACATCGACTTCCGCCCCGGACGCGGGGAAAGCCAGCCGGAGCAGCCCCGGCTCGATCTCGGACGCGGCGGCAGGCGCCTCCAGGCCGGCGCCGGCCTTGATCGAGAGAAGAGGCGCGGGCTGTCCGGGAGCCAGGAGCTCCCGGCCGTGGACAAGGTCATAGAGGCTCGTCACGGCGCCGCGATCATCGATGCGGCAGCGAAGCTCGTCCGTCGTCAGGGTCAGTGGGAAAGGCCGGGCGGCGGCCCACAGGCCGAAGCCGGCCAGAGCGGCGAAGCGGAGGATTGTTCGGGCCATGGCCGCTCCATCTTAGAAACCGCCGCCGGGGAAGTCAATCGCGGCGGCTCATCGGCCGAAGGAGGGAGAGCCTTCCACCGACGTTCAAGGGCAGTTCGATCCATCGCGTGTTAACGTTTCCGCGCCGTCTTTCGTATAATAGCCAGGGGAGGTTACGATGAAAAAAACCGCTATAATCGCTCTCTTTCTTCTTTACCTGACGGCGACCGGCGCCTTCGGCCTGACCTGGCGGACGGACTCGGTCGCCGCCGCCCTGGCCCAGGCCAAGGCCGAGGGCAAGCTGTTGCTGATCGACTTCTTCACCGAGTACGGCTGAGGCAACTGCCACCTGCTGGGCCAGCAGGTTTACGACAATCCCCGTTACGCGTCCTTCTTCGAGAGCCGTTTCGTCCTCTTCAGGGCGACCCGGGGCGAGATCACGGCCGAAAAGCTCGCCCGTGAGCACAAAGTCCGCGCGACGCCGTTCGTCGTGATCCTCAACCCGGATGGGACCGTGTGCGACTGGCTGGCCGGCTACGTCCCGCCGGCCGAGAAATTCGTGGCCCGGCTGCGCGACGCGCTTGCAGGCCGGGACACGGTCGAGGCGCTGCAGAAGCGCCTGCAAGCCGAGCCCGGGAATCCCGAAGTCCGCATCAAGCTGGGCCGCAAGTATCAGGATCGACACGACAGGGACCGCGCTCTGCCGCTGTTCCGGGAGGCGGCCGCTCTTGATCCCAAGAGGGCCATCATGACCCGAACGGACGACGGAGGACTCGTCCCGTGCCGGGACATGGCCGAGTTCCAGGAAGCCCGCACCTACATCGCAACGTACGGAACAATCGAGTCGGAACGGATGCACGAGTTCGTCAAGTCCCATCCGGCCAGCCCGCTCCTGCCCGCGGCGTATCTCCTCGACGTCGGATCCGTGGATCTGACCGACGCCCGCGAATGCGCCTATTTCAGAGAGATCCTTGACCGCGTTCCGCACGATCCCGCGGCCCTGGCGCAGTTGGGACAGGGCCTCGATCGATTGGGAGGCAAGCCGGTTTCCAGTCCGATCTTGGATGCCGGCGCAGGCTACGCTCGAAAGACAAAAGAATGGCTGGAGAAGTCTTCGCCGTCGGCCGCGGCCAAGATTCTGGCGGACTTCTCTATCCAGAAGGGCGACTGGGAAGGCGCCGCAAGCTCCTATGGACCCGATTTCATGGCCGGGCAGGCCCTTGCCTGGACCAAGTCCCTGTTGGACTACGCCGAGTTCTGGAGGGCCCGCAAGAGGAACGAAGCCGATGCCCTGGCGGCCGTAAGCTCGGCTTTAGCCATGCGGCCGGACGACGCCGCCATTCACCAGTCCGCGGCCCGCATCTATCTTCTCGATCCGCCGCGTACGGAAGACGCCCTGACCGTGTACGGGCCGGCCTGGCTCGGCGCCGCGGACCGGCCGGCCGAGGATCTCTTCAATTACTTCAGCTTCTGGATGGGGCGCAAGGCGAACCTCGACAGCGCCTTGGCGGCCATGGACGCCCTCCTGGCCAAGAAGCCGGATGACTTCTTCTACCTGCGGTCGGCGATCGCCGCCCTCTGGCAGGCCGGTGAAAGAGACCGGGTCCAAGCCCTATTCGGTCCGGCCTTCGCGGCCGCCCACCCCGAACGGCTTTCCTGGCTTTTTCAATACGGCCTGTTCTGGCTGCAGCGGGGGCTCAACGTCGACACGGCCATACCGGCTCTCGTCAAGGCCGCCGCGGATCCCGCCCACCCCTATATGATCAAATGGCAAACGGCCGAAATGCTGGATCGAGCGGGCAGGAAAGCCGAGGTCGAGAGCGTTTTCGGCCCCGCCGCCCTGGAGAGCCTGGCCGGAGACGGAGCGGCCTTAAGCATCTACCTCTCTTTCTGGGCGGGCAGAGACGCAAATTCCCCGTCGCTTGCGCGGGCTCTCGAAATGCTCGAAAGCGTTCCCAATCTGGAATGGAGCTATCGAAGCCAAGCCGCCGGGGTCTACCTCAAGCGGGGCCGAAAGGACAAAGCCGAGGCCGTCTACGGCCCCGCATATGCGGCGACGATCGGCTCCCACGCGCGGAAGCTCGTCTTCTACGCGGAATTCTGGACGGCGCATCGGCAAAACCTCCTCTCGGCCATGGAGGCGGTTCGGGCCGCGGTCCGGCTGGAGCCGTCCGAAGCGGAGGCCTGGGCCGCCCTGGCCGATCTCCTCCAGATCGACGGCAAGCTCGAGGAGGCCCGCCGGGCTATCGACAAGGCGGTCGGGCTGGCCGGCGGCGAGAGAGAACGGGAACGCTACGAACAACGCCGGACCGATATCGCCGGGACCGGGCCGAAGAAGGCCGGCTGACGTAGACCGCTTTTAGGACGCCGGCTCCTAAGGCTTGTCGAGAAACGCCAGGACGCGGCGATCGACCTCGGCCGCCCGGACGACGAAGAAATAAACCCGTTCGATACCCCGGGCTGAAGCCCGGGGTATTTGCAGGGTTAATACTGAGCGGCGCTTATAACGCCGATTTGAAAATCGGGGTTTGGCGCCGCGAATGTATCATGTCCGATGCCGATTCCCGACGAAGATGGTATAATTTCGTTTTCCCGCCGTCGGGAAGGAGGCGCCTCATGACATCCCGGAAATACGCCCGCTTGATCGCATCGCTGGGCCTGGTCCTGGCCCTCGGCCTGGCCTTGGCCGGGCCGACCCTGGCCCAAACCCAGCAACAGCAGCCGCCCGAATACAAGGAAGTCCTCGCCGCCAGCCGCATCGCCGACGCCTCGGCCCGGCTCAAGGAATTCAATCGCATCAAAGCGGCCTATCCCTTTTCGGTGATGATGGAAACCGTCGAGTCTTTCATCCAGAACGCCCGCATCGAGCTGGCCCCGAGCCTCGACGCCGTTCTGGAGCTTCAGAAGGTCTTCCTCGGCCAGGGCCTGGGAGCCCGCCGCGCCACCAGCTACCTGCAGGCCGCCTCCCAGATCCTGCAGCACCCCAAGGTGACGTCCTTCAACAGGGCCAAGGTCCTGGACGCCATCCTGCAGTACCGCAGCGCCTCGGAGAAGGCGGCCAAGGACGCCGATACGTTCGTCGACATTCCCAAGGAGGAGGAGCGCCAGGCCTTCGCCCTCTTCCTGTCCAACGCCTTCCTGATCGTCTCGGCCAAGGCCCAGATCTTCGCCGGAAACGCGCCCTCGGCCGTCATCGCCCTGGATGCCTACCGGGCGGCCGGCGGCGCCCTGGACAACGATTACTACGACATCCTCGGCGACGCCCAATTCCGGATGGGCAACGAGAAGGAAGCCTACCAGGCCTACCTGAGGGCGGCGGTCGACAACGCCAAGGGCGCGACCGAAAAGGCCAAGATGCTCTACGCCAAGCTGACCGGCAAGGAGGACGGCTTCGACGACGCCCTCGAGGCCCAGATGAAGAAGCTGCCTTACGAGCCGGAAGCCTACGAGCCGAGCGCCGATTGGAAAGGCAAGGCCGTCCTGGCCGAGATCTTCACCGGCTCGGAATGCCCCCCCTGCGTCGGGGCCGATCTGGGCTTCGACGGCCTGATCGAGGCCTACCCGGCCAAGTACCTGGCCGTCCTCGAATACCATCTGCCCATCCCCGCCCCCGATCCGATGATGAACCCGGCCACCAAGAAGAGGCAGGCTTACTACGGCGTCAACAGCACGCCGACCGTCGTCATCGACGGCAGCAATAAAACGGTCGGCGGGGGCACCCGCGGCATGTCCGGCGGCAAGTTCATGCAGTACAAGGCCGCCATCGACCCGAAAACCATGGAAGCTCCGGCCGTCGAGCTCAAGCTTTCCGCCGGCCTGTCCGGCGACGTGGTCACGGCAGCTTTCAGCTCGGACATCACCGTTCCCGGCACCGACTATGTCGTCGTCCTCGTCCAGAAAGAGGAAGTCTACAGGGGCAGCAACGGCCTGCCGTTTCACAAGATGGTCGTCCGCGACATGCTGACGATTGACCCGGAAAAAACCAAGATGGCCACTTTCGACCTGGCCGCTTCCGAACGGGCGACGGACGCTTATCTGACCGAGTTCGAAAAGACCTACACCCGGATCCCGAATTTCCGGTTCGCCCAGCGGCACGCCGTCATCGCCCGCAAGGGGCTGCGGGTCGTTTTCTTCGCCCAGGACCGGACCAGCAAAAGGATCCTGAACGCAATCGTCGCGGACATCAAGTAAGCGCCGCTATTCGGCGTCCTTGACGCAGCGGAAGCCGACGGTCGAGCTGCGATCCAAGCCGGGCGCGACGAGCAAAAGGATCTGGACCCGGTCCGCCGGCAAGGGGCCGCTCTTGACGTACCAGACGCTCTTCTCGGGCGCGTAGTGGCTGCCTCCCCGGATGACGGTGTAAGTGTAGACGCCGTTGTCGTAGAGGTCGCCCATCAACTGCCAAACGTTGCCGACCATGTCCAGGACCCCGAACGGGCTGGCCCCCCGGGGAAAGGCGTCCACCGGGGTTGTATGATTGAGCTTGTCGTTGCAGCGGCCCGGCTCCATTTTCGCACCCCAGGGATAGGCACGGCCGTCCGTCCCCTGGGCCGCGTACTGCCACTCGGCTTCGCCGGGCAGGCGCTTGCCCGCCCAGCCGGCGTACGCCCGCGCATCATCGAGGGAGACCCAAACGACGGGATGGTTTTCCAAACCTTCGGGCGGGCGCCCGTTCGTCCAATGCTTCAGGAAGTTGGAGGCGTCCTTGGGCGCATAGCCCGAGGCGGCGAGAAACGCGGCGAATTGGGCGTTGGTCACCGGCGCGCGGTCCATGAAAAAGCGCGGCAGGGCCAGGGTCCGGGGCTTGGCGGTATCGGGATACGGGATGATCGGGTTGGCGTCGTCGGGATTGCCCGCCGTCTTGAAGACGAATGATCCGGCGGGAATCGCGACCATGCCGGGCGGGCAGGCCTTTGCGGCCGCGGTTCGTCCGGGGCCCGCGACGAGCCGCGGATAGGCCAGGGCCAAGCGGACGATCCGCTCGTCCAGGATTTCGCCGCGGCCGTCGAAAAGCTGCACCGTGAACTTCTCCTCGCGGAATCCGAAATGCTCGTGCAGGGCGATCGTCCGCCGCTCCGTCCCGAACCGGACCGAGCTCTCGGCATATGAAGGATTCCCCGCCGAGACGGCAATGACGCTCCCGGCCGGAGCGGCGGGCGCCTCGAAAGTCACCCTCTCGCCGTCGGCGGAGACCTTCAGGATTTCGGGCAGGACGGCCAGGCATTCTACGCTCCCTTCCCGACGCGTGCCCAAATCGGACGCGGCGAAGGCTTCGATATCGGCGGGCGCGTACCACCGTCCGCCCCGCTCGACCGGCGCCAGTTCCTCGTGGTTCCACAGGCTGACGAGATGGCTGCCTTGGGGAACGTCGACTTCGACCAGTGGGCCCTTGTATCCCTCGGGCCGCAGGCTGAAGACGGTAAAGACCGTTTTGGCCCCGTCCCGCCAGCGGTTGGCCCAGATGCCGTCCTCAAGAACCGGCGCCAGCGGCTCCCAGGCGGGATCCAGGAAGGCCGAGGAGCTTTCGCGCAGCAGCTTGGTCGTCCGGCCGAGATAGCGAAGATTCTCCTCGATCCAGTCGGGCCGGCCGGGGCGCATGGTGTTGATCTCCGAGCCGTAGCCGTTGAAGAAGGCCGTTGCCGCTTCGCGGTGAAGGGGCCCCTCCGCGAGTTGAAGAACGCGGAAGATGGCGAAGTCGGGCTTGATGAACTTGTTCAGGTTGAGCGGCGGGGGCATATAGAGGGCGTCGTGGACGCGGCCGGAGACGATGCCCGGCATGTCCTTGGGCACGGCCATGCCCTCGCTGTACATGATGATCCCGGGCTTGACCCGGTCGGCCGCCGCCTGGAACTCGCGGCTCGACTCGCCCCGGGTATCGAGGACGACGCCGTCCGCGTCGAGCGTCCGCAGCATGGCCTCCATCCCGGCGATATGGTCCTCGTGCCGGGTGCTTTCGTCCCACGGATTGTAGGAAATGAAATACTTCTTGCCCAGCTTGTGGGCCAGGTCGACCTGTCGGCGGAGCTCGGTCAGCCCGCCGGGCAGGTCCCGGTACATGTCCCACTGGTTGCGTTCGTCCAACCCTAAGCGCGGCCAGGTCGGCCAAATGGTGTAGATGTCGATCGGCCCGAGAAGCTTGTCCCAGGCGGTTAAAGTCTGATCGTAGGCGTAGCGGCCCGTCGCGCGGTCGTAGTACGAGTGATCCCAGGCAAACTGCAGGACCATGAGGTAGGCGCGCCGGACCCAAGCCAGGTCGGAACGGCGGAAGAGCGCCTGATCGAAAGCCGGCAGGTCGTAGAGGAAGCGCTCGCGGAACAGGATCTCGAGGCCGCGGCGCCAGCCGCCGTCGTGGGCCTCGAAATAGAGCGCGTATTCGACCGACCCGCCGGGCTCGAGGATCGTCGCCCAGCGGGTCCGCTCCGCCTTGTCGGTCTTGACCCGGCGGGCGATGGCGGTCAGGGTTGTTTCGCCTCCGGCGCCGACTGAGCAATATCCCATATGCCAGGCGTTGTCGGGCAGGACGACGCCGACGGGCTTGCTCCCCGGGCGGAAAAGCTGCGTCCGGTCGAGGGTGTGCGGATCCTCGTTGGGCAAGCCGGCCGTAATGTAGACGCGGTCGGGCGCCTGGCCCAGCGGAACGAGGTTTTCCAGCTTGATCTTGGATGGGGAAGCGTTGCGGAAAACGACCAGAAGCTTCGCTCCGGGCGTGAAGCCGGCCTCCGAAGCCACGGTCACGGCCAAGCCGGCGGGAAGGGCCGCGGCCGGCCTGAGCGCTCCGTCGATGAGCACGGTGAAAAGGGGCAACGGCGAAGCGATCTTAACCTCGGATCCGTCGGTGAGCGAAAGCCCCGCGATCAAAGACTCCGCGCCGCTTTTTCCGGCCAGCCGGAGCGTCCGCAAGCCGGCGGCCGGACCTGCGGCGACGGACATGGGTATCCGCCCGTTTCCCGATACTCCCGGCCCTGATCCAGAGCTGAGATTTTTCCCTAAGCCCGCGGCAACGAAAAACGCCGCCCCTAAAACGCCAAACCCGAAGATTTTACCGGCACGCATGCCGGCATTGTTCCACAAAGGACGGCGCGGCCGCAATCGGAGCCGCGTGACTTCCGGATCAGCGAAGAACGAAAACCAGGACGACGGCGGCGGCCAGGAGAAGCCGGTAGACGGCAAACGGCAGGAAGCCCCGGCGGGTCAGCCATTTCATTAGGCCGCCGATGGCCAGGAATCCGACGACGGCCGAGACGGCGATGCCGACGAGAAAAGGCGCATCCAGGGCCGAGAGGGAGAAATGGCGCAGCTTGAAGACGACGGCGCCGAAGATCATCGGAGTCGAGAGAAGAAAAGAGAAGCGGGCGGCCTCCGGCCGCGACATCCCCGCGAACATCCCCGCCGACATGGTGGCGCCGGAGCGGGACACGCCGGGGATGATGGCCGCGGCCTGGGCCAGCCCGACGGCCAGGCCGCGGAGGAATGTCGGCGGGGCGCTCGCGGTCCTCCCGGCAGCCATCCGATCGGCGACATACAGCACGACGCCCATGACCGCCAGCAGAGCGGCGATGAGAAGCGGGCCGCGGAAGATCGTCTCCGCCTGTTTCTCAAAGAGGGCGCCGGCCAGCGCCCCCGGCACGGAAGCGACGGCCAGGAGCCAGAACAGCCGCCCGTCCGCCGTGGCGAGCCCCTTGGTCAGGCCGCCGCGGAAGAGCTTCAGCCAGTCCTTCCAGAAGAAAGCCACGACGGCCAAGAGGGTCCCCGAATGGAGAGCGACGTCAAAGGTCAAGCCGGGGTCAAGCCAGCCGAAGAACCACGGCGTCAAGGCCAGATGGGCCGAGCTGGAAACAGGCAGGAATTCGGTCAGTCCCTGGATGAGGCCGAGAACGACGGCGTGGAAGATCGACATGAAGGCTCTCTCCGGTTCGAGTTACTTGAGCTTGCCCAACAGCAGGAGGACGATCAGGATGACGCCGACGAATAAAAAAATAAAAAAGGCGATTCTCCGCCGCAGGGCGATGAACTCCTCCGCCTGGTCGAGGTCGATGTAATAGCGGCCGGCCCCGGCATCGACGAAAACGCCCTTCCGGGCCAAACCGCGAAAGACATGATTATCGCGGACGCGAATCTCGTCGAGCGGCCGGGCCGAAGCCGGGTCGGTCGCCTCGGCCTTCTTGAACCTGCGGATGTATTGATTCTGCTTTACGACAACGTATTCGCCGCCCATGATGGCTCCTTCCTTCGCTTACCGGCTCGGAATATAGGCCGGGGTGGCCGTGATGTCAAGGACTCCGACGGGCGCGGCGCGCGATTTGACGCCGCGGGACATGACCCGGTATGATGCTCCTTGAAGAGAGACCGGCCGGAATTGGTTTCGACCAGTACCACGGCCGGCGGGATACCCGACCGACGGAACATCGGAAAGAGCAGAGTACGATGAAAAGTCCGACGGATTCTTCCCGGTTTTGGATTCGGATC
>JAQULS010000173.1 GCA_028749235.1 Acidobacteriota bacterium
ATCGGCAGGCGCATCATGCTTCTGAATGCCCGGCAGATTCAAAGAGCGTTGGGCAAAGAACGGGTCATTCTGCTGGCCATTGAAGATATCACCGGGCGCAAAGAAATCGAAGCCGGCCTGGAAAAAACCCGCAAAGAACTCGAAATAACCAAGATATACGAAGATGAGGCCCGCGAATACGCGGAGAGCATCATCAACACCGTGCGGGAACCCTTGATCATGTTGGATCGGGATCTCCGAGTCGTCACCGTCAGCCGTTCCTTCTATGACGTCTTCAAGGTCAAGCCCGAAGAGACCGTGGGACAGCTGATTTATGACCTGGGCAACAAGCAGTGGGATATCCCCAAGCTGCGGGAGCTGCTGGAAACCATCCTGCCCCAAAAAGCGGCCTTTGATAACTACGAGGTGGAGCACGATTTCGCCGGCATCGGCAGGCGCATCATGCTTCTGAATGCCCGTCAGATTCAAAGAGCGTGGGGCAAAGAACGGGTCATTCTGCTGGCCATTGAAGATATCACCGAGCGCAAAGAAATCGAAGCCGGCCTGGAAAAAACCCGCAAAGAGCTGGAAACGGCCAATAAAGAGCTGGAGGCCTTCACCTACTCGGTGTCGCACGACTTACGGGCACCGTTGCGGGCGGTTCTCGGCTTCTCGCGCATCCTGGTCGATGAACACGCGTCCCAACTGCTTCCGGAAGTCCAACGCTACCTCAACCTCGTCCTTTCGAACACGCTTCAGATGGCCCGTCTGGTGGATGATCTTCTCTCGTTTTCGCGGTTCAGCCGGCAGGCGATGGCCAAGGGTCGAGTCGATCCGGCCGCGCTCGTGCGCGAAGCGCTTGATCTGCTCGGCAGCGAACAGTCCGGACGTTCGATCCAGATGACGGTCGGCGATCTGCCCGCCTGTCTGGGCGACCGCGGGCTTTTAAAGCAGGTCTTCGTCAATCTGATCTCCAACGCCCTGAAATTCACGCGTCAGCGGGATCCGGCGGTCATCGAAATCGGCTCCCAGCGCAAGGATGGGGAGACCGTGTACTATATTCGCGACAACGGCACCGGATTCGATATGCGCTATGTCGGCAAGCTGTTCGGCGTTTTCCAGCGGCTGCACGCGGCCGAGGCCTACGAGGGCACGGGCGTCGGACTGGCCATCGTCCAGCGGATCATCTACCGCCACGGCGGGCGCGTCTGGGCGGAAGGGGAACTGGACAAGGGCGCGACGTTCTTTTTTACGCTAGGAGGAGTTTATACATGAATACAAACCCCGTCGAGATCCTGCTGGTGGAGGATAACCCCAACGACGTGGAGCTGACGCTGCATGCGCTGCGCAAGAACAATCTGGCCAACAACATCCATGTCGTTCGCGACGGCGCGGAGGCGCTCGATTTCCTCTTCTGTCGGGGCGGTTATCAAACCAAGGACGCCGGCCACCCGCCCAAGGTGGTTTTGCTCGACTTGAAGCTGCCGAAAGTGGACGGACTCGAGGTCCTTCGCCAAATCCGCGCCGACGAGCGGACGCGGTCATTGCCCGTGGTCATCATAACCTCCTCGCGTGAGGAGCGCGATATCGTCGCCGGCTATAAGCTGGGGATCAACAGCTACATCGTGAAGCCCGTCGAGTTCGGACAATTTACCGAAGCGGTGCGGCAGATCGGCTGTTACTGGCTGCTTTTAAACCAGCCTCCGGTGCTTTAATCGAGGCCGGGAGCGGGGGGGGGTGACCAAGTCGATGCCGACGAAACTGAAAGTCTTGCTGCTGGAGGACAACTCCGCCGATGTGGAGTTCGTTCTCCACGAGCTGCGCCGTGCCGGCTACGATCCGGAGTGGAAGCGGGTCGAAACGGAGCCGGAATTTCTGGCCCAGCTTGACCAAGGCTGGGACATTGTCCTGGCCGACTACAACCTGCCGGAGTTCGATGGACTGCGGGCGCTGAAAGCGCTGCGAAAGCGGGACCCGGACCTCCCCTTCATCCTCGTTACCGGCACCATCGGCGAAGAAATGGCCGTCGCGACCATGAAAGTCGGCGCGAACGACTTCATCATGAAAGACAAGCTGGCGCGCTTGGGCCCGGCCGTCGAACGGGAAATGCGCGATGCTTCCGGGCGGCGGGAGCGCAAGCGGGCGGAAGAGGGCCTGCGCCGCGCGGAAGAGAATTTCCGCCGGTTCTTGGACGAATCCCCGCTGGGAGTGCGCATCGTCGACGCCCAAGGCAAGACTCTTTACGCCAACCATGCGATTCTGGATTTGTACGGCTTTGCGGGCATCGAGGAATTGGTCTCGACCCCGGTCGAAGAGCGCTACACCTCCGAGAGTTTGGCCGAACACCGAGAGCGAAATAAGACGAGGCGGAGCGGGGAGCCGGATCCCTCCGATTACGAAATCACCATCGTCAGGAAAAACGGCGAGTTCCGTCGTCTTCATGTCCTCCGAAAAACCATTCTCTGGGACGGCCGATCCCAATCCCAAGTCACCTATCAAGACATCACCGAACGAAAAAAGGCCGAGGCGGAAGTCCTGGAGAGCCTGGCCGGCCTGCGCAAAGCCCTCAACGGAACCATCCAAGTCCTGTCCGCGGTTTCGGAAATCCGGGATCCCTACACGGCCGGCCATCAAAGGCGGGTCGGGGATCTGGCCCGGGCTATCGCCCAGGGAATGGGGCTTGGCCCGGCCCGGGTGGAAGGAATCCGCGTGGGCGGCGTCATCCACGACATCGGCAAGCTGTCCATTCCGGCCGAGATCTTGAGCAAGCCGACTCGCCTGGCAAAGATCGAATACGAGATGATCAAAGCCCATCCCCAAATCGGCTTTGACATCCTCGGCGGCATTGACTTCGCCTGGCCGCTCGCCGAGATGGCTCTCCAGCATCATGAACGGATGGACGGGTCCGGGTATCCCCAAGGCTTGAAGGGCGACGCCATTCTTCTCGATGCCCGCATTCTGGCGGTGGCCGATGTCATCGAGGCCATGGCCTCACATCGGCCGTATCGGCCCGCCTTGGGAATCGAGGCCGCGCTCGAGGAGATCGAAAAAAACCAAGGCCTCCTCTATGATCGGAACGTCGTTTCGGTGTGCTTAAGCTTGTTCCGAAAACAAGGGTATCGCCTCGAAGAGGCTCCCCGACTCTGACTCAACCCTAAAAAGCCGTCACGATGCCGGTCAGGAGCTTATGGTTGTCGTGCCGGAGATCGTGGGTGTATTCGGCGACCCACTTGAGATTCCGCCGCAGCAGATGATTGACGTCGACGGTCAGGGTGTTCAGATCGGTCGCTTCCAGACTGGAATCGACCTTGTTCCAAGCCACGGTGAAGAACGTCTTTCCCTTTTCGCCCCACGGGCTGATGATGGCCTCGGCCAGGAAGGCGTCCGTCGTCGCCTTGTCGGCCGCGGCCAGAAACAGCGGGTTGGAATCGGTCCGGCGGACGTAGGCGAGCAGCAGCTCGAACCCGGTCAGGCGCAGCTTGAAGTCGGGACCGAGGTACGTGACGCGGTTGGTCAGGCCGTTTTCGCCCGCTTCCTTGCCGTTGTAGCCGTTGACCCCGATCCGGATCCTGTCTTTCCAAAAGCTCTGGGCGACGCGGCCGATCAGGCTCTTGTACTTGTCCGAATCGAAGATCCCCTGCTCCTCGATCCCGTTGCCGTTGACGATCTGGCCGATGATCTCCGTCCCGAATTTCGTTCCGGTCGAGACCATGATCCCGCGGTCGTAGGCCAGGTTCATGCGGCTGTCGCCGACCCGGAAGCCGAAGATCTCGTAGCCCTGAAAGGTCAGGCGCGTCTCGCTGGGAACGATCGGATCGGTGACCCGGTATTGCCCGAAGACGACGTTCACCGGCAGGCCGAAGACTTTGCGGAAGCTCAAATAGGTGTCCTCCAACCCAAGAACCCTGCCGTTCTCCGACATCAGGAAGTAGGTGTAGTAGGAGATTGTGTCGGAGAGGAGGCCTCCGCTCAGGATCTTCATGGCCAGCGGGGCGTGGAAGGCGGACGCGGCCGTCGGGTCATTCGGAGCGTAGCGGAAAGCGGCGTCGAAGCGCATGGCTAGGGGCAGGTCGCGCTGGAGGAGGAGCGTCGGATCGCCCGTATCAATCGTGGACCGCGGCGGCTCCTTGTCCGGGATCCGGTAGCCGTTGGCCATGAACTCCATGCCGAAGGCCTTGAGGTGGGGCACCGGCGCGTGGCAGACCTCGCAGGAGTAGCGGTACTTGCGGGCGAAGGCCGGGATGGCCGCCGCCGTCTGGACCAGGACGATGAGCGCGAGCGCGGTCAAGAAGATCTTCTTCATGGCGGACTCCTCGTCGTCAGTCGACGATCGCGACCTCGGCCGTCTCGACGTTGATCTCCCTGGTCTGGGATTCGTCGGCCGGGACCTTCAGGTAGTCGGCGACGCTTTTAACCAGCAGCCGGTAGTTGAGCCGGGCTTCGATGCGCAGGGGGCCCCCCGGCAGGGTGTCGGGCAGGTTCCAGGTGTAGGTCTCGATCTTGGTTTCGCGGGGGCCGATCCGGTAGTCCGTCCCTTGCGAGGCGGTATTCCACTGGCCGATGGTCATCCGGCCCTTGGGATCGAAGTAGGCCATCCGAAAGACCCGGTGGCCCTCCTCGAGGGCGTCGCGCGATAGGCCGGCGAAGCCGGGTACGTTCATCATCATGTCGCCGATGTCCTGGTAGGCCGGGGCGTTGGACGAGATGGTATACTCCTCGCCCGGAAAGCCCTTCTTATCCACGGGCAGCAGGTAGCGGTTGCCCTTGGCGTCCACGGCGTGGACCTCCAGCCAGAGCTGGCGGTCCTCGACCGAGCCGGTCGGGAACTTGTGGCCGGTCTTGGCGTTGTAGAGGTGGACGCGGAAGACGGCCTTGTCGCCCGGCTCGTACTCCTCGGCGTCGGCGTAGACCTTGAGCTCGATCACCCCGCGATATTTCGACGGCACGTGGCCGCCGGGGAAGTTGTGATGGGCCATGTCGGCGAGCGGATGGCCCATGTCGGCGCTTTTCCCGGGATGCCGCCACATGTGACAGTCCTGGCAGCGGACACCCTGCTTGTTGTAAGGCCCTTCCTTCCATTCGAGATGGGTGCTCTTGACCCAGTTGCCATAGGGGTTCTTCTCGTTGTGGCAAGTGCCGCAGAATTCGGGCGATTTGACGAAGTCCGAGTATTTTGTCTCGTGGAAGGGCGAGACCACGCCCTCCCGCGGCCCGTACTTGACCTTGCCGGGCGAGAGGACGTAGTTGAAGTTGAACGGAGTGTCGCCCTGGAAGCCGGTGATGGTGTGACAGATGTCGCAGAAGACGGAGTCATTGGCCCGGCTCTTGGCCGAAGGCAGGGGAGGCGGCGTGTCGCCGATGAAAAACGCGGCCGGGGTATGGCAACCGTTGCATCCGGCCTTGACCTCGGCCACCTTGGGATCCTTCTCGGCCTGGGGGACGGCCAGCCGGAAATACTCGATCTCGTCCCAATGGTGGGTGTAGGCCTGGGACATCATGGCCGATTTCCACTCGGTGTGGATCTCTCCGTGGCACTGGGCGCAACGCTGGGGCGTCTCGAACAGGTCGTAAGATTTCTTCTGGGCCGGCGCGATCCCGACGGCAAGAAAGACGCCGAACAGGATGATGACGGCCCCGGCGGCGATGCGGACGGATCTGCCCATGGCGGCCTCCCCAAGCGATCGCGTGTTTGA
Organism: Acidobacteriota bacterium; assembly: GCA_028749235.1. Classification (GTDB taxonomy): domain Bacteria; phylum Acidobacteriota; class Aminicenantia; order Aminicenantales; family UBA4085; genus UBA4085. Next base: position 5,673 of record JAQULS010000173.1, read on the forward strand.
ACCCATTATGCCAAAGTTCGGGCGTGTGTCAAGGCTGGAAAATAGGCTGAAAACATGCTAGAGTGAGGTTCCCTTTAGGGTGGGCGTTTAGCTCAGCTGGGAGAGCGCCGCGTTCGCAATGCGGAGGCCGGGGGTTCGAATCCCCCAACGTCCACCACCTTCCATCCCGCCCCGATCTTCCGACTAGGATTTTTTCGCGGGATTGACTTTTTTCCCGGCGCGGATTACGAATAGCCCGTTCGTCCATCCTTCACCGAAGGGAGTGCCCGCCATGTTTCGACGTCCTTCCCTCCTGATCGTGCCTTGCCTCGCTCTGATGTTACTCTTCGCGGCCCTAACGATCCCGGCCGTCCTCACCGCACGTGCCGAAGCGACTGGGCGCATGAGGACTACTTCGGAAGCCTCCGTCCGGAGCCCCTACACGAACGCGGAGCTCTACGGCCTCGGCCGGCCCCGGACCTTCGAGGGCGCGGCTCTCAAGGAGATCGCCTTCCCGCTGGGAGGCATCGGCACCGGCACGGTCTCGCTGGGCGGGCGGGGCAACCTGCGCGACTGGGAGATCTTCAATCGGCCCGGCAAGGGCGTGGACCTCCCGTTCACTTTCTTTGCCCTCTTCTGCCGGCCGGAAGGGGAGAAGCCCGTCGTCCGGGTCCTTGAAGGGCGCCTGCAGCCCCCCTTCACGGGCGGGGACGGCGTGCATCGGGCCCAGGTTCCCGGCCTGCCGCGCATGGAGAAGACGCGCTTCGTCGGCGAATATCCGTTTGCGGCTGTCGA
>JAQULS010000174.1 GCA_028749235.1 Acidobacteriota bacterium
CGGTCACGTCGGCCGGGGCGCTGCCCTGGGCCAGCATGGCCGTCAGGTCGGTGTAGGACGCGATCTTCTGGCGGCCGGGCTTGACCTCCCACAGCTCGCCCTTGACCCCGTCCCACGTCTCGCCGCCGGGGAAGCGCAGGATGGCTGCGTCCCGCAGGCCGTATTCCTTCAGTTTGTCGAGGACGTACTGGGCTTCGCGGAAGGTGCCGTCGTATTCATCCGGCTTGCGGTCGCGCGGGAAGCCGCACATGGCCATGACGCTGTTGAAAGCCGTCTCGCCCGAGGCCTCCCCCACGATCTCGTCCATCCGGGCTTGCGGCAGAAAAGTCCACTGCAACCAGGACGTCATTTGGGCCGCGGCTCCGAGGCCGAGCCCGACAAGGATCGCGGAGATCAGCGCCAGCCGATATTGACTCATGACTTCACTCCTAAACGGCCGGGAATATCAAGCCATCATTTCTAACGCAACCCGGCGCAAAACACAAACCGCGGCCCGTTGAGGAAGTCCGGCCGATCTGATAAAATATTGATAATGAAACCGTTTCTAAAGATCACCACTTTGGAACACGCCGAGGAAGATGACTTCCGCGAGGCCTTGGCCCAAACGCTCGAAGAGAAGCTCGATATCCTGCAGCGCTTGAGGGAGATCGTCCATGACCTCACCCATGAGGATCGAAAAGGATTTCAAAGAGTTCTTAAGATCTCTCGCTTCGAGAAAAGCTAGATTCCTGATCATCGGCGGATTCGCTTACTCGATCTATGCCCAACCCCGCTATACCAAGGATCTCGATATCTATATCGAACAATCCGAGGACAACGCCGAACGGGTTCTAGCCGCCATCGTCGATTTTCTGGGCGAATCGCTGGGGCTGGAGAAGAAGGATCTGCTTACGCCAAGGACTTTTATCCAGCTCGGCTACCCGCCGCTGCGGATCGACGTAACGACGCATTGCGAAGGACTTGTCTTCGCCGAAGCTTGGGAAAAACGGGTTGCGGGTCGGTACGACGATGTCGAAGTCTTTTTTCTCTCGCTCGATGACCTGATCAAAAACAAGATCGCTACGGGCAGGGACCAGGACCTCATCGACGCTAAGAAGCTTACCCAAGTGAAAGAAGCTTCGCGGCCATACGGCCGATGAACCCGAGGCGCCGCTGGATCAATTTTTCATAGTCACGTAACCCGCCGCGGCCAGAAGCTGAAGATAAGCCGCGGCGGCGCCCGGCGGGATGTCGATATCCAGCTCGGCCGCCGCGTCGGCGACGATTCCGGCCACCGAATTCCGGCCGTTGACGAAGTTGAGGAGCATCATGGAGGCCTGCGGCGGAAGCGAGATGCCTTTCATCGCCTCGGGGTGCTCCTTCATGTATTTCTGGTAGGGCGCGAACCTTCCGAGCTGAAGCTCCTTGCCCTTGACGGCCGGGGCGATCGACGGGACGAGCCGGGCCGTCTTGTCGAGCCACGGCTTGGCCTCGCGGGGAGCCGCGAGGCCGAGGATCTTGGCCCGCGCGGCGGCGTAGCCGAGCACCTGGCTCTTCAGCCCGGCGCCGTAAAGCTCCCACTGCTTGAGGCGGGCGGCCGTCGCCGCCTTGGCCGCCCCGGAGCCCGTCGAGATCTCGTCGATCGAGCGGATCGCTTCGCCCTCCCGCTTGGCGGCGAAGCGGACGATGTTCAGGGCCCGCGCCGTCTCGGCCTCAAGCGTCGCCGCCGTCGCCCCGTCCAGCTTGGCGAAGGCCCGGGGCAGGTCGCGCTCGGCGACGCGCTTGTAGCCGAACTGCGAGGCGGCATCGGCCAGGCCGGGCGCCCAGGCGTCGGCCAGCGCGGCCGCCGCCCAGCCCGTCGTCGCCCCGATGAAAGCGACCCGCTTCATTTCGGTCGGGTCGGCCTTGTCGGGCGTGTCGGTGTCGGTGTGGTACCACTGGTCGGGCCAGGTGAAGAACTCGATGGCGGGGACCGCCACCGCGGGATTGACGAAGCAGGTGTGATCGCTGCCGCCGGTGGCCTTGTGGATGAAGAAGCGGAAGGCGTCGCGCGAGCCGTTCTTCTCCCACATCGGGACCGGGAAGTTCTGGCCTTCATAGCGGCTCCGCGGCCCGTCGTTGAGATAGACGATGTCGTTGGTCCGCCAGACGTAGTTCAGGATGGAGGCCGCCAACCCGTCGTAAAACGAGGGCAGGTAGTCGGGGCATTCGCTCATGGTGAAGAGCGAATTGTTCTTGCGCAGGGCCTCGCCGACCATGTCCATGTTGATGTTGACGGACAGGGCCTCCGTCAGGCCGGGCGTATGCTTGATGAACTCGTTGGTGCCGGAGATCTCGTTGGGCCAGAGGAAATGGATCGTCCGACGCGGCTTGGGCAGGGCGCCCGACTTGATCAGCTTGTCCAGGGAGCGCAGGATCTCGAGCTGGGTCGCCACGCCGCCCATGGAATCGTTGGCGCCGCGCTTGAGGTAGCCCTCGAAGAGGTGGGAGGTGAAGATGACGCCTTTTTTGTCGGGCTCCGTGCCGGGGATCCAGGCATGGATCATCTCGAAGCGGTCGGGAAACTTTTCCACCTTGGCCATGGCGCGCAGAACGATCTTACGGTCGAGCTCGACGTCCTCCAGGAGCTCGGACCACTGCCGCCAGGAGACGGCCAGGCCGATCTGGATGTTCTTGGTCTGGCCGAGCGAGACGCCCGAATAGATGACCTGGTCGGGATCGAGGTAGCGGTCTTGGGCGCTGAAGGTGATGATGCCGACCACACCCGCGGCGTCCAGGGCCGAGGCCATGTCGCCGGTCAGCCTCCAGACGAGCGCCAGCTTGCCTTTGTAGGCGTCCTGGGGACCGGCGTCGCGGATCTTCTTGGCTTCGTCGGACGTCAGGGCCGGGACGTAGATGAGCCCGCCCGTGACATCGCACGTCTTGGAGCCGCGCGAAACGAGGGCGGCGTCCGCCCCGATCCTGGCCAGCAGGCGCTTCTCGGGCTCGATCGTCCAGAGCTCGCCCTCCAGCGGGTAGTCGAACGTCGCGTCGGGGGTAGCGGGCGGATATTTCAACAGCTCGACCGTGTCGATGCCGTAGCCGCGGACCAGGCCTTGCAGAATCAAGGTCTCGGACATCGTCTCCTTGAGTTCCGCGGCGTCGCGGACCCAGGGCGCGCCCGCCAGCCGCATCAGGTTGTTGTAGGCCATCTGGCCGGAGACCTCGTTGGCCAGGAGGGTCAGCAGGTCCTGCGGCAGGGGCGTCGGGATAGGCAGGGACGCCCGGGTCGGGCGCTGCGGAGGGGCCGCCGCCCCGGGCTTGGTTCCGGGCTGCGGAGGGGCGGCGGGGGGATTCTGGCCGGCCAAGGCGAAAACGGAAAAAACGCCGACGGCGGCCAGAATCACGATGAGGATCCTATCGAACGGGTGTCGGGAGAAAGCGGTGGCGTGTCGCATGATTTTCACAGTCTACCAGAAGAATGGGGAGTCAGTAAAAAGAAAACGGCGCTCTCCGTTGCCGCGCGCCTATTTCTTCCCGGCGATTCTGAGGACGGTCCTCCAGTTGCGGGTGGTCGCCGCGACGCCGAGTTTCGTCTCGACAAACTGGCCCGGAAAACCGTAGCGGACCGCTGATCGCCGGCGCAAGACGAAGGCCTCGCGGCCTTCGATCGAGAAAATCTCCAGGCCGTCCCCGGCCGAAACGATCGGCGTCTCGAGCCCGGTTTTCGGCTTCTTATAAAGGAACGCGACGTAGCGCTCGATGTTGCGACCCGTGACTTCGTCCCCGAACGGGTCCCGCCGGACGAGCTTCTCGATTTCCCGCCGGGTGCGCAAAAGCACGGTCGTCTCAATCCCCAGCGTGTCCCGCAGGCAAGCTTCGATCCGGCCGGCCATGGCCGCTTCCGGCTCGTCGCCCGCGGCCGTAAAGAGCACGTTGCCGCCGGCCAGGTACGTCTTGACGGCCGTGAAGCCGAGCCCGAGGAAGGCCCGCTCCAGGCTTTCCATTTTCAGGACGCCGCGCCCCCCGACGTTGACGGCCCTGAGAAACGCGACGTACTCCCGCATGTTCTTTGATCCTTCCGGACACGAACTATAGACCCGCCCCCCATCTCCGTCAACGCGCAAGCCGAGATCACTCGCTGCCCGTCACCCGGCCCATTCCCCTGCCCGTCCCCCCATTTTTTAAGGTATAATGACCGTGTGCTGGCAGATATCGGCAAATTCGGTGTTTTGCGGGTCGTTAAATCCGTCGATTTCGGAGTCTACCTCGACGGCGGCGATCTCGGCGAGATCCTGCTTCCGAAACGATACGTCCCGGCGGGCGTCAAGCCGGGCGATTCTCTCGAGGTCTTTCTTTATTTCGACTCGGACGACCGGCTGATTGCCACGACCGAGAAGCCGCTGGCCAAGGTCGGCGAATTCGCCTACTTGAAAGCCGTGGCCGTGAATCCCGTCGGGGCTTTCCTCGACTGGGGCTTGCCCAAGCAGCTTCTCGTCCCCTTCCGCGAACAAGGCTACCCCCCGATGCGGGAAGGCCGGAGCTACTGCGTCTTTATCTATCTGGACGCCGCGAGCCGCCGCATCGCCGCCTCCGCCAGATTGAACAAGTTTCTCGATGACCGGCCCGCGCCCTTTATCGTCGGACAGGAAGTCGACCTTTTCGTCTACGAGAAGACGGACCTGGGCTACAAGGCCGTCATCGAAAACTCCCACTCCGGCATCCTTTATAAGAACGAAATCTTCCGGGAGCTCGAGATCGGACAGCACCTCCGCGGCTTCATCCACAAGATCCGGGAGGACGGCAAGATCGACCTGCGCCTGGAAAAGCCGGGCTACGGCAAGATCGCGGGCCTGGCGGAAGCGATCCTGGACAAGCTGGAGGCAAACGGCGGCTTTCTCGAGGTGACCGACCGTTCGACGCCCGAGACGATCGCCGCTCTCTTCGGGGCCAGCAAGAAAGCCTTTAAAATGGCCGTGGGAGCGCTCTACAAAAAGCGCCTGATCGCCATCGAAAAAGACGGCCTGCGGCTCGCCATACCGCCATCGCGAACCTAGGATCAACCTTTCTCCGATTCCATTCGTTTAGGCTGGTGAAGACCCAACGGAAACGGAGGAAACCATGAAACGGACAACCACGATCGCCGCGGCGGCCGCGGCCATCCTGATTTTCGGCCTGGCCTTCACGTCCGTCCAAGCCCAGGACAGGCACGATAACCGCAGCCGGATCAAGATCAACCTCAAGCAGGACATGGACCGACTCGAGCGCAGCATCGACGAAGTTCTGGGCAAGCTCGAGCTTCTGAGCGGCTTGAGGGTTCGTGTCCACGGGCCGAAGGAATTCCGGCTGGACGTGGACATTCAAGGCCTGGGCGCCACGCTGCGCGACCTGGAACGCTGGGGCGAGCGATGCGATCGCGAGAAGCACCGGCGCCTGACCAGGGAAGAGCGGCGCGAGCTTCGCCGGGCGCTGGCCAAGCTCGAAGATCTGGACATCGACCTGGACATCGACTTCGACAAGAAATAGGGGTACAGTTACCGAATCCCCCCTATTGGGAACCGTTGAGCGGGATGGAGAACAGGGGCATATGGTAGCTGTCCCCCTATTGAGCTATTCTTAGGACTCCCCGCACTGATTAAGGAGTCCCCCGAGCCATGAAACCCAGGCCCGATAAAGGCAAGATCAAGATTCTAAAGAACGGCCCCTATCTGGTCACAGGCGACATCCCGCTGGCCGAGGAGATCATCGTCATCGGCGCCGAGGGCGAGCCCGAGCGGTGGGCCAAAGGCCGCGACTACCCTCGGACCGATCCCTACACCCTCTGCCGCTGCGGCGCGAGCAAGAAACCGCCGTTTTGCGACGGCTCACACCTGCACAGCGGCTTCGACGGCACGGAAACGGCCGCCCCGGGTTACGAGCTCGACGAAGCCGATCGGACGACCGGCCCGGAGCTCGATCTGACTTGGTCGGCCAAGCTCTGCGCCGGGGCCCGGTTCTGCCATCGGGCCGGGGATGCCTGGAACGCGACGGAGCATTCGGAAGATCCCGCCCGGCGCGAAATCGCCGTCCAGGAAGCCTGCGACTGCCCCACGGGGTCGCTCATCGCCTGGGATAAGAAAACGGGAAAAGCCATCGAGCCTGAGATGGAACCGTCCATCGGCCTGATCGTGAATCCGAAAGCCGGAGAAAGCGGCCCGCTTTGGGTCAAGGGGGGCATCCCGATCGAATCCGCCGACGGGACGCTCTACGAAACCCGCAACCGCGTCACCCTCTGCCGCTGCGGCGCGTCCAAGAACAAGCCCTTCTGCGACGGCTCCCACACGAATAAATAGGGGGACACCATCAGTCGTGTCCCATTATAAGTTGATCAGTTTAAGTTGGATACAGGCATCTGGTTGCGATTCGTGATGAGTGGTTTCCGTAAGCAGTTGATTCAACGGGATTTTCTCGAAGGCCATGACGCTGGTG
>JAQULS010000175.1 GCA_028749235.1 Acidobacteriota bacterium
ATAATCGTAGCCCAGCGCTTCCATGACTCCGCTCTGCTGTTCGCCGAAGAGATGGCCGGCGCCGCGGATCTCCAGGTCTTTCATGGCCAGCCGGAAGCCCGAGCCGAGCTGGCTGAACTCCTTGAGGGCGTCCAGACGGCGGCGGGCCATCGGGGTCAGCTCGGAGGACGGAGGCACGAGAAAGTAGGCATAAGCCTGGCGCGAGGAGCGGCCGACCCGGCCGCGAAGCTGGTAGAGCTGGGCCAGCCCGAAATGGTCGGCCCGCTGGACGATGAGCGTGTTGACGAGCGGGATGTCGATGCCGTTCTCGATGATCGTGGTCGAGACCAGGACGTTGGCTTCCTGCCCGATGAAGCGGAGCATCCGCTTTTCGAGCTCCGCCGGAGCCATCTGGCCGTGGATCGTGACGACCTTGGCCTGGGGCGCCCATTCCGCGATCTTGGCGGCCATGGCGTCCAGCTCCTCGATGGAGTTCAAGATGTAGTAGACCTGGCCGCCGCGGGCCAGCTCGTGACGGACCGCCGAGCCGATGAGCCGCGGGCTGAAGGTCGTGACCTCGGTGTGGACGGCCAGGCGGTCGCGGGGCGGCGTCTCGATCAGGCTGATGTCGCGCATCCCGGTCAGCGACATGTTCAGGGTGCGCGGAATCGGCGTCGCGGTCAGGGTCAGAACGTCGACGTGGGTCCGCAGCTGCTTGATCCTCTCCTTGTGGGCGACGCCGAAGCGCTGCTCTTCGTCCACCACGAGCAGCCCCAGGTCCTTGAACTCGACGTCCTGGGACAGGATCCGGTGGGTGCCGATGACGATGTCGGCCCGGCCGTCCTTGAGATCGGCCAGGACGCGGGCCTGCTCGGCCTTGCTCTGGAGACGGGTCAGGGCGGCCGTGCGGACAGGGAAGAGGACCATGCGGGCGGCGAAGGTTTTGGCGTGCTGGCTGGCCAGGACGGTCGTCGGGCAGAGGATGGCGACCTGCTTGCCGTCCATGACCGACTTGAAGGCGGCCCTCAGGGCCACCTCGGTCTTGCCGTAGCCGACATCGCCGCAGACCAGGCGGTCCATGGGAGTGTCAGCTTCCATATCCGCCTCGACTTCGCGGATGGTGCGAAGCTGATCGCCCGTCTCTTCGTACTCGAAGGTCTTGTCGAAGTCCTCGGCCCAGGGGCCGCGGCCGCTGAAGGCGAAGCCCTTGACCGACTTGCGCCGGGCGTAGAGTTCGAGCAGCTCGTGGGCCAGCTTCTCGACGGCCTTTTTGGTCCGGGTCTTGGTCTTCTCCCAGCCCGTGGTGCCCAGCTTGTCGAGCGGCGGCAGGCCCGCCCCGACCGGGGTGAACTTCTGGACCAGGGTCAGGTCCTCGACGGGAACGTACAGCCGGTCGCCGTCCCGGTAGCTCAAGTCCAGGAACTCGCGGGCGCTGCCGTCCGGGTCCATCCGGATCAGGCCGTGGAAGACGCCGACGCCGTAGTCGGCGTGGACCACGAAATCGCCGTCCTTGAGGTCCTGGAACGAAGTCCGGGAAGACTTGGCCGTCAGCCGGACGGGAACCGGCTGGTCCTCGGTCAGGATATCCTCTTCGGCGAAAACGAGGGCCTTCTGGCTCGGGTAGGCGAAGCCGCGTTCCAGCCGGCCCGGGATGAGGAGGATCTCGCCCTCGGACGGACGGGTCAGGGCCGATTCGACGGCCAGAGCCGGAATCTCCTCCTTCTGGAGCAGGCTCAGGACCTTGCGCCGGATCTCGGCCGAGGAGAGGAAGACGAGGCAGCGGTCGCGCTCCTCCTGGCGCCGCTTCATGTACTCCAGGAAGAACGGAATGCGGTTTTGAAACTTGGGCACGGGCTGGAAGCCGAACCGGATTTCTTCCCGGCCCCGGTCCTCGTCCGCGACAAGCTCTCCGACCGGAATCGCCGAGGCTTTGAGATTCGACCAAAGCGACGGCGGAAAGTATGTCTCGGGCGCCTCGACCGCGGTGCCGCCGGCGGCCAGCGCGGCCGCCTGTTCGCGCAGGTCGTCCATGACTTCGCCGTATTCCCGCTCGACCTCCTCCGGAGAGTCGAGGCAGAAGACGGCGTCGTCGAGATACCGGGTGAAAGGGACGTCGGGGCCGGGTTCGGCGGCCTCGGTCATCGCCGGGATGACGCAGCGCTCGATCTTGCGCCGGGTCCGCTGGTTCGAGGGGTCGAATTCTCGGAGCGAGAGGATCGTGTCGCCGCCGAACTCGATCCGGAAAGGCGCGGCGTGCCAGGGCGAGAAAGCGTCCACGACGCCGCCCCGGTACGCGTATTCGCCGCGGAAAGCGATGAGGTCCTCGCGGACGTAGCCGAATTCGGCCAGCCGCTTGATCAGGAAGTCCCGGTCGAGCGGCATCCCCGCCTTGAGACTCAAGAACAGCCCGTCCAGCCGCTCGGGAGCCGGGAGCGGCCGCAGCAGCCCAAAGACATCGGTCGGGATGAGGACGGGAGGGCGGTGCCGCAGGTCATAGAGGAACCGCATCCGCGAGGCCGCGGCTTCCAACGAGGGCGGGGCGCCGTAGGGATTTTCGCCGGACGAGGGCAGGGCCTTGACGCTGCGCGAGGCTCCGAGCTTGTCGAGATAGAACCGGATGCCCGCCTCGAGGTCGCCCGCGGGCCGATCGGACGGCCGGATCCAGACGATCCGCCGCCAGGAATGAACGGCCAGCATGGCCAGGAGGTAGGGCCGGCCGGGATCGTTGAGGCCCAACACGGCCGGATGGCGGCCGCCTTCCAGCGCCCGCACGAGGGCCTGGAATTCGGGGGCGTCCTGGATAAAGTCGAGGCTCATGGCGGAAAGCGTCTATTATAGGGCGGCCGGCACGGCGGCGCAATTAATAGAAATCTTGAATCTTAAGACCTGACCCCATCCCTGAAGACGATCCGGATCTCGGTTCCCGACGTCCGCACCGTCTCGATCGTCCCGTCCAGTTGATCGACGAGCATACCCACGATCTGAAGCCCCACGGAGGAGTCGGCCCCGAAATGGGCTCCCGCCGGCAGGCCGATCCCGTCGTCGGCCACGACCAGGCGGAGCATCCCCTCTTCGGCCGGCTTGAGCTCGACCCGGATGCGCCCGGAGCGGCCGTCGGGAAAAGCGTGCTTGAGGGCGTTGCTGACGAGCTCGTTGACGATCAGCCCGCAGGGGATGCCGGCGTTGAGGCTCAAAAAGGCGTCGCGGACGTCCAGTTCGAGCTTGACCCGGTCGCGGACCATGGCGTAGGAATCAACCAGGATCGCGGACAGATGCTCCAGATATTCCGCGAAGTCGATCCGGGACAAGTCGGGCGAACGGTAGAGCTTCTCGTGGATGAGGGCCATCGTCCGGATGCGGTCGCGGCTCTCCTGCAGCATCCGCAGCGCTTCCGGATCCTTGATGAAGGAGGACTGGAAATTGAGCAGGCTCGACAGCACCTGCATGTTGTTTTTCACCCGATGGTTGACTTCCTTGAGCAGGACTTCCTTCTCCCGCAGCGACCGGGCCAGGGTCTCCTCGGCCCGCCGCTTCTCGGTGACGTCGCGGCTGATGCCGGCCAGAAAAAAACCCAGCTCCGCGGGGATGGCCGCGACCACGGATTCGATGGTGATGGCCGTGCCGTCCGGCCGCCGCAGTTGCACCTCCACGGGCTTGTTCAGCCAGGTCTCGTCCCCGCCCTCGAGAGCGGATCGATAGGCCTTCTCCAAGGCCGCCGCGGCCGTTCCGCCGGGATCCTGATGCAGGGCCGATTCGGTCTGGACGTCCCAGATCGGCCGCCCCAGGACCTCGGCCCTGCGCCGGCCGCCGATTTTTTCCTGGGCCGTATTCCATTCCGTGATCATCCCCTTCTCGTCCGTGACCACGATTCCGTCGCCCGACTGCTCGACGATGCCGCGGAGCTTGCTCTCGCTGACCCGCAGGGCTTCCCGGACGGCCCGCGGCTCGGTTACGTCCATGATCAAGCCTTGCAGGTGGGTAACGATGCCCTCCGGATTGGGCGGCGCGAAGGTCCGGTCCTCGACCCAGCGGACTTGGCCCGTCTTGGTCAGGATGCGGTATTCCTGTATCCATTCCATCCGGCCGGCGGCCATGAACTCGCGGATTTCACCCAGGAGCCGGTCCATGTCGGCGGGATGGATGATCTGGGAGTAATTCACGGCGCCCGAGGTGAAGTCCTCGGGCGTATAGCCGAAAAGGCGGACGTTCTCGGAAACGAAATCCACCGGCCAGCCGGCCACGCGCCGCCAGAGAAAGATGACGACGGGGCTATGATTGATGATGTATTCGTAGTCCCGGACATCTCCGGGCCGCGGCGGTCGTTGAGCCGGCATGGAACTCTCTGACGCGTATTTTAATCCACGCTTCCGGGGCGGCGCAATCCCGGGGAAAACCCTCTTCCGGCCGTTTTCGGGGGGAGCAACTGTGCATCCTGGGATCCGCCCGCCGGATTGTTGACTCCGAACCCCGCCCGCATTACCATCGGGGCAGCCGCGGCGAAGAAAAGACATGACCGGCGAAACGATCGGTCCCTACAAGATCCTTGAGCGTCTGGGCGAGGGGGGCATGGGCGTCGTCTACAAGGCGCGGGACCTCCGGCTTGAGCGGTTCGTCGCGATCAAAGTCCTGCCGCCGGACCGGACCGGGGACCCCGACCGCAAGCTCCGGTTCGAAAGGGAAGCCAAGGCCGCCTCCTCCCTCAACCACCCCGGCATCGTCACCATTCACGACATCGTCGATGCGGACGGCCGCCTGCTTATCGTCATGGAGTATATCGCCGGATCGACCCTGTCCGGCGTCCTGGCCCAGCGCCGGCTTGGCCCGACGGAGGCGGCGCGGATTGCCATCCAAGTGGCCGAAGCCCTGGGCAAAGCCCACGCGGCAGGGCTTATCCACCGCGACATCAAGCCCTCGAACATCATGCTCACGGACTCCGGACAGGCCAAGATCCTCGACTTCGGCCTGGCCAAGCTCGCCGCCGATCCCGCCCGGACCGGCGAGCTGACCGTGACCATGCCGAAAACCGACGTTCGCCTCGCCCTCGGCACGCCCGAATACATGTCGCCCGAGCAGATCGGGGGAGCGCCGCTCACCCCCCGCTCCGACATCTTCAGCTTCGGACTGGTCCTTTATGAAATGCTGGCGGGGGCCCGGGCTTTCGGCCGGACGACATCGGTCGAGGTGATGAGCGCCATTCTGCGGGAGGAGCCTCCCGATCTGCCCGAAACGATCCCGGCCGCCCTGCGCGAAATAACGGCCGACTGCCTGGCCAAGGATCCCGGCCTCCGCTTCCAGTCCGCGCAGGATCTGGCCTTCGCCCTCCGTGCCGCGGCCGGAAGCCGCAGCGGCGAAATCGTTCGGCCGCCGGAGAGGCCCCCATCGAAATTCCGCCGGCCGTTTCTTCTCGCCGCCCTGGCCGCCGGCGCGGCCCTGCTCGGCCTGGGGATATCGCTCCTGCGTCCCGCCCGGCCGGATCCCGGCCTCCTTCGCTACTCGCCGTTCGCGGTCGACGCGGCCGCGGAGACGAGGGGCACCTGGTCTCCCGACGGCCGGAGCATCGCCTACCTGCGGGAGAGCGGCCGGGCCTGGCAGGTCATGATACGGGACTTGACCAAGCCGACCCCGATCCAACTGACGTCCCTGGCCTCCGGCGCGCGTCCGCTCATGCCGGTCTTCTGGTCCCCGGCCGGGGACGCGATCTATTTCGGCGCCGCGACCGGATTGTGGTCCGTCGCCGCCGCCGGAGGGGAGCCCAAGCTTATCCAGCAGGACGTGGAAGGCGCGGCGCTTTCCCCCGACGGCAAGACCCTGGCCGTATGGAAGACCTACGCCGCCGCGGCGTCGGCCGCCGAACGCCCCGAGCGAAGGGCGACCGTCTGGATCGCCTCGCCGCCGGGCGCGTCGCCCCACAAGTACGAGCCCTCCGTCTTCGAGCGCCGCGGCAATCTGACCCCCGTCCACATGCGCTTTTCCCCGGACGGCGGGAGCCTCGGCCTGTCCTTCTGGTCGGGCGAAGGCGGCGAAGCCCATGTCTGGATTCTGCCTTTCCCGGACGGCCCGGGGGCCAAGCCACGGCGCGTCTTCGAGCGGGCGATCTTCCCGTCTCCGCCCGACTTCGACTGGCTGTCCGGCTCCCGGCGCCTCGTTCTCTCGCACCGGGGAGCGCTGTGGCTGGGCGACTCCCGGACGTCACGGCTGATCCAGGTTACGAACACGGCGGGGACCGAGGACCATCCCCGCTTTTCTCCGGACGGACGCCGCATCGTCTTCGACCGGTCCGATGAAGACTACGACATCGTCAGCATCCCTCTCGACGGCTCGGCGCCGTCGGCTCTGATGGCCACATCCCGCCGCGAGTATTCGCCGTCTTGGTCGGCCGCGGGCGACCGGATGGCATTCGTCACCGACCGGCTCGGCCCGTCCGAAGTCTGGATCCGCTC
>JAQULS010000176.1 GCA_028749235.1 Acidobacteriota bacterium
GCAGCCGAGGATGTTGATCAGGGTGGTCTTGCCCGAGCCGGACGGGCCGATGAAGGAGACGAACTCCCCCGGGCGGATGGAGAGCGACACGTCGTTCACGGCGACGATCTCCTCGGCTCCGCGCTTGTAGACTTTGTTCAGATGATAGGCTTCCAAGGCCGGTGTTTCGGGGCTCATGCTCAATCTCCTTCGCTGCGGATCGATTCCAGGGGCCGGACGCGGGATGCTCTCCAGGCCGGGTAGATGCCGCTCAGCAGGCCGATGACCAGGACGATGCCCAGGGTCGCCAGCCCGAGCGAGCCGTTGACGATGATCAGGCTCCCCGTCGGCGTGTAGGGCAGAAGCCGGCGGATGAGCAGGTCGGTCAGCTTGGCCAGGGCGAAGGAGAACCCAACGCCCAAGACCCCGCCCAGGACGCACAGGATGACCGTCTCGGTCCAGATCATGCGGAAGACGTCCCAGGGCATGGCCCCCATGCTCTTGATGATGCCGATCTCCTGGAAGCGCTCCAAGACCGACATCAGGATGGTGTTGACCACTCCCAGCATGGCGATCAGGATGGCGATCAGGGCAATGGAGAAGACCATGACCTTGGCCGTCGAGACGAGGGACATGATCGTCGTCTTGACCTGGGCCATGCTGACCACCTGGACGTCGGGCAGCTCGTAGAGCTTCTCCTCCAGCTTGGCGATATTGGCTTCCCTGTGGACCTTGATGCCCACGGCCGAGACCTTGTTCTCCTGGCCGAAATCCTTCTGCAGGGTCCGGATGGGGACGAAGATCGTGCCGTCGTCCTGGGTGCCCGAACGGCCCAGGATGCCGACGACGGTGTATTCGATGTTCTTGTCGATGACCAGGATCTTGTCGCCGACTTCGCGCTGCTCGAGCTCGGCCGCCTCGTAGCCGAGGACGGCTTCGTGGGCCTGGGGATCCTTGAACCAGGTCCCCTGGCGGAACTGGAGGAAGGCCTTCATGGCCGGGTAGGTGGCCGGATCGATGCCCAGGTAGGCGCTGATGCCGCCGCTTTCGCCCTTGTTGGGGTCGAAGACGGCCTGCATCAGCATGGGCGTGATCTTCTCGACTTCGGGATTCTTGAGGATATCGGCGAAGACCGACTCGGGCATGTAGCGCAGGCCCGTGCCGCCCTTGAGCATCAGGGTGGCCGCCTCGTAGGGACAGCCCTTGGCCGTCAGCAGGACCTGGAAGCCCATGTTGTCGATGTCCTTGTTGAGAGCCGATTCGTAGCCTTGGTTGAACCCGAACAGGCTGGTCAGGACCCAGGCCGACAGGGCGATGCCCAGGATGGTCAGCAAGGTCCGCGTCTTTTTGCGCAGCAGGTTCTTGGCCGCTACTTGATAGATGGATATCTTCTTCTCGTTCATGGTTGCTCCTTGTTTCCCGCCGTCCTATGACGTCGAAATCGCCGTCATAATGAGTCGGCCCTCCCGAGGAGGAAGACGTCGCAGAGGATCAGGTTCTTCTTGGTCCCCCGGAGGGCGGCCTTGAAGTCGTCTTCCGCGTCCGGAGCCGGGTTCTTGATCGCGGCCAGGCGGGACCCGGGCTTGATCGTCCCCGCGGCCGGATTGTAAGCCTCGAAATCGGCCAGGGTCAGGCCGATGAATTGCCTGCCGAAGGCGGGGTCGCGCAGCAGCCCGGCCGCCTGGTTGGTCAGCTTCTGGAAATAGAAGGCCTTGATGACCCCCTTCAGGTCGAGGGCCAGGAAGACCTGAATGCCGCCGTAGCGGCCTTTCTGATTGACGCCGTGGATGTAGCCGATGAGATCGGTTCCCTTGTAGATTCGGTACATCGTGTAGGAGACGTCGACCGTCTCGTAAAGGCCTCGGAAGGAGTCGCCCAGCTTGGCCTCGATCCGCCGGAGGAGGGGTTCGCCTCCCCGGCGGGCGACGGAGACGTACTCGGTCTTGAATCCGGTCGCGCCGGGGAAAAGCCGCCGGACGTCCCGGTCCGGGTCGTTCAGCTCGCAGCCGACCGCGGCCAGGAGCCTTAAAGCGAGGACGGCGCCCAGGACAAGGGCGGCCGGAGCCCGTAAAGCGCGAAGGCGCGTTCTCATAGGTTCAGCCCCTTGTAAAAGTAGATTTGAAAAAGGATCCGGACGTCCTTGGTGTCGGAAGCGTAGACGGCCGCCGTCCGGATCGTCCAGTCCGGGTGAAGGAGGTAGGCGGCGCCGGCCGATAGCTCCATCTTGGCCGTGCCGCCGGCCAGGATGAAGGCCGGCTGGACTTCGAGCTTGAGCCGGTTCTCGTCCAGGAGACCGCAGCCGATCCGGTAGAGGGCGGCGAAAGCGGCTTTGCCGTCCCTGCGGCCGCCCACGAGCTCGACCCGGTGCTCGACGTTGTTGCGCAGCCAGGTCAGGTCGAAGGCGGCCATCTTGAACTCAATCAGCTTCGAGCTCATGACGTGCACGCCCATGGCGTCGATGATCCGTCCGAGGCCGAGGGAAAATCCGGCCGCGACGTTGTCTTCGTTGAGAACCCCGGTTTGGATGCGGCCGGCCAGGAAATAACCGCCGGAGAACTTGGCGGACATGCCCGACCCGGTGGTCAGGGAGACGCCCCACCCGCCTCCGGCCGTGTCCCTCTCGAGGCCCACGCCCCAGTCGCGGTCGAAGCCGAATCCCGACATGGCCAAGGGCTGCAGGAGCGCGGCGTGGCTGTCGAGCGCGGCCGCCATGCCGAATCGCGGCACGGCGTGCCCGAGCCAGAAGTCGAAGGGCTTGGTTTTGAACTTGAGGTAGGCGTTGTAGAGCTGGGGTTCCACGGCCCGGCCGCCTTCCCGGTTCCAGGCCAGGCGGGCCTGCACGGCCAGGACGGCGAAATCGCCGGAAGGGCCGGAGAAGCGCTGGACGTAATCGAATCCCAGGCTCGGCTTCTGCATCGCATCCATGGCCGAGGAGGAATAGAAAATCGCTTTTTTCGCCGCGCTCGAATAGCCGCCGACGCCCTGGACCTCGAAATAAAGCAGGGCTTTCGAGGCCAAGAGAGGGGACGCGGCCGCCAGAAACACGGCCGCCGCCAGGAGCGCGGCGAAGCGTTTCGGCCTAGACATCGAAGAGAATGCGCCCATGGTAGACCGGCCGGCCGTTGAGCCAGAAGATCAGCCGGATTTCCCAATCGCCGGGCATGGCGATATTGACGGGAAGAAGGTAATCGTTCTTCCGATTCATCTTGAACTCCACGTCGCCGGAGTCGTGCGCTCCGCGCATCGAGGGCATGTCGGAGCGGCCGGTGGCCTTGAACGGAACGGCCTGGTTGTTCTTTTTATCGAAGACTTGGATCTTGAGAATGACCATGCCCATTTTGGGCTTCTCGCTGAATTCGTACTTGAAGTAGTAATTCCCGTCGATGGGGCATTTCCGGCCCGGCCCGGCGGCCGGGGTCCAGACGATTTCGGCCTGGGCGGCCTGGCCCGGCCCGGCGGCCGCAAGCAGGACGGGGAAGACGGCCGATACGGCCATGACGGCCAATCCGGCTAAGGTCGAAGGTCTAACCATCGATCACTCCTTCGGTTAAGTCGACTAATTCTATATGTATATGATAGACGAGCGGGCGCCGGGAGTCAAAACGTCCCCCCTCGGCCCGACGGTTCCGGCACCGGCTCGCATGTCGAAAGCCGCGGCCGAAGCCGTATGAACAAGCGGTCGGCTATAACTCGGGCCGCCGGAGATGGAAATCGGTTTTTCGTTGGAAGGCATGGGCCAGCAGGAGCATGTCTTCCTCGCCGTAGAGCCGTCCGGTCAACCGTAGGCTGGCGGGCTGGCCCTGGGCGTTGAAGCCGGCCGGCAGGCTGATCTCCGGGTGCCCGGTCAGGTTGGTGACGGCAAGCCGGCTGCCGATGAAGAGGTCGATCCCGTCGAACACCTTGCCGAAGGCTTCCATCAGCCGGTAGCGGGCCCGATTGGCCTGGATGTAGGGCACCGCCGGGACGAATTCGTGGAGCCGCAAGGAGCTGACCCAGCCGCTCCGCTCCGGCTCGGCCGACATTTCATCGAATCGGTCGCTGCGGACCAGCTCGTCGAAGGCGGCCGCGGCTTCCGTCGTCAGGACGAAGTCGAGCGACGCCGTGTCGAACGGCGGCATCTCGACCGGGATCAGCTTGACGCCGAGGGACTTGATGACCGCCAAGGCGTCGAGGGCGAAAGCCCTGGCTTCCCTCATCCGCCCGGCCCGCCGGGGATTCCGGGGATCGTCCGCGATCTCTCCTTCGGTATCGGATTTGATGTACCCGACCCGCAACTGCCGGATGTCCCGGGCGGCGTCCCAGTCGAAGGGCGCGTCGATAACGTGATTGTCCTTGCCGTCGGGTCCCGAGATGGCCCGTAGGACGAGGGCGCAGTCCTCGGCCGAGCGGCCGAGGGGGCCGAGCTTGTCCATGGTCGAGCTCAAGGTCATCGCTCCGTACCGGCTGACCCGGCCGAACGTCGGGCGTAGGCCGGTGACGCCGCAGCGGGCGGCCGGGGACATGATCGAGCCCCGCGTCTCCGAGCCGACGGCGAAGCCGACCAGCCCGGCCGCGGCGGCGGATGCCGGGCCGGCCGACGATCCGCTTGATCCGGCCTCGGCATTGGCCGGATCCCAGGGGCTCTTGGTCTGGCCGCCGAACCACCGGTCGCCCATGGCCAAGGCGCCTAAGGTCAGCTTGGCGACAAGGACGGCCCCGGCTTCCGTCAAGCGGGTGAAGACCGTCGCATCGGCATCGATGGTCTGATCCTTGTAGGGAGAAGCCCCGAAGGTCGTTTTGTAACCCTTGACGGCCAGTAGGTCCTTAGCTCCCCAGGGGATGCCATGCAGCGGGCCGCGATACCGGCCGGCTTTGATGTCGGCATCGGCCCGGGCCGCCTGTTTGAGGGCCAGGTCCTCGGTCAAGGTCACGACACAATGGAGGACCGGATCGTACTTCTTGAGCCGGGCGAGGTACAGCTTGGTCAGGTCGGTCGAAGTGACGGCCCGGCTTTGGATGAGCTGGGCCAAGTGGGTGACGGGCAGGAACGCCAGATCCTCGTCGGTTCCGGGCTTGGCGATTCGGGGCTTGGAGTAACGGAAGATGCCGCGAGCTTGGGGCGGCCTCATTCCCGGAAGCAGCGGGTTGAAGACCAGGGCGGAGGGAGTGTCGTTGCCCAGTTTCATTTCGCGGAGCGCCCGGTAACTCGCGAGCAGGCCGTCCTTGCGGCTCAAGGCTTCGGCAATCTGCTTCTCGGCGTCGGGCGAAAGGGCGATCCCGGCGACCCGAGCCGCTTCGTCGACCATGCCCAGCGTGATGAGCGGCGAGTCCTGGGCTTGGGCCAGCAAAGCGCCCGGCAGAAGGGTGGCCCCCAGGCCGATGGACGAGAAATATTCGATGAACCGCCGACGGTTGAGGACCAAAGGCTCTTTTTGGATCATGCGGAATTCTCTCCTTTTTCGAATTTCCCCAAGCATAAACAAAACGGGAGGAAATCTCAAAGCCCGCCGCCTTCTGCTATAATCCGCGCCAAGGAGAGTCCCCGGTGCCCTGGAACCAGGCTTACGATCCGCTCGGCCACTGGCTTTTCTCGTCGCTTCTGGCGGCTCTTCCCATTTTTGTCCTGCTCGGCTCCCTGGCTTTTCTCAAGCTCCGGGCCCACTGGGCGGCGCTGGCCGGCTTGGCCGCGGCGCTGGCGGTGGCCGTCCTCGGCTTCGGGATGCCGGTCGGGAAAGGCGCCGCGGCCGCGCTCTATGGGGTCGCCTACGGGTTGTTTCCCATCGGCTGGATCATCCTCAACGTCATTTTCCTCTACACCCTGGTCGACGAGAAGGGCCTTTTCGGGACGATCCGCAAGAGCCTGGAAGGCGTCACCCGCGACCGGCGCCTTCAGCTTCTGCTGATCGCCTTTTCGTTCGGCGCCTTCTTCGAAGGAGCCGCCGGATTCGGAACCCCGGTGGCGGTCTCGGCGGCCATCCTCATCGGCCTCGGGTTTCGGCCGCTGGCCGCCTCGGGTCTTTCGCTCATCGCCAACACGGCCCCCGTGGCGTTCGGCGCCCTGGGGACGCCGATCATCGCCTTGGCCGGCGTCACCGGCCTGGATGTCCGCGCCTTGAGCGCCATGGTCGGCCGCCAGCTGCCTCTCTTTTCCCTGATCATTCCGTTCTGGCTCATCTGGGCCTACGCCGGATTCCGCGGCATGGCCGAAGTCTGGCCGGCCCTGGCCGTGGCCGGCCTTTCTTTCGCCGTCCCGCAATTCCTGATCTCGAACTTTCACGGACCCTGGCTGACCGACGTCGGAGCGGCGGCGATCTCGATCGCGGGCTTGGCCGGATTTCTCCGCGTCTGGTCGCCCCGGCGCATCTGGACGGGGGACGAGGAGCCGCCCGCGGCCGCCGGCCCGGCCGCGACGAAAGCCGAAGCCCGGCGGGCCTGGGCTCCCTGGT
>JAQULS010000048.1:0-3224 GCA_028749235.1 Acidobacteriota bacterium
GTCGCAGGTCGAGTCGCTCGAGGCCGGCCTGAAAGCTCTGGCCTGATCGGGGAGCCCGGCGATAACAGACCTATCTTTTCGGCCTTTTTTGCCGGATAATTTCCTTGTCTTTAAACCCGGCGAGGCCGGCAACCGCCCATGCCCAACCTATCCGCCCAATGGCGCAACCCGGTCAGCGGGCTGAGCCATTTCTTCGCCGCTGTAGCCGCCCTCGGCGGATGGGCAGCGCTCCTCCTGATTTTCGGTTTCGCACCGCCGGGGCGGGCGGTGGCTTTATCCATCTACGGCCTCAGCCTGGTCCTGTTGTTCGGCGCCAGCGCCGCCTACCACTTGGCCAAACCCGGGCCGAAAGGGCTGCTCATCCTCCGAAAGCTTGATCATTCCGCCATCTACCTGCTTATCGCGGGAAGCTATTCGCCCATCTGCGCCCTCCGGCTGGAAGGATTTTGGAGAGGGGGAATGCTGGCCGTGATCTGGACGCTGGCCCTGATCGGCATCGGCGTGAAGATCTTCATCATCAGGGCGCCGCGCTGGCTGACGGCGGGAATCTACATCGTCATGGGTTGGTTGGCCGTTATCGCGGTCCGGCCCTTACTGGCCGCTCTCCCGACGGGTGCGTTGATCTGGCTGGCCGCGGGCGGGATCATCTACACCCTCGGCGCAGTGATCTACATTATAAGAAAGCCGGATTTTGTCCCCGGGGTCTTCGGATTCCACGAGGTGTGGCACATCTTTGTCATTCTCGGCGCGCTGGCTCATTTCATCATGATCGCCGTTTATATCGCCCCGGCCTAGGCCGAAGAGAAAGAAAAAACCAAATCAGTCGAACGTCTTCAGATCCTTGACCACCTGGAAGAAATCGGTGCCCAGAAGCTTCGTCCAGTCGGTTTCTTCGACCAGTTTGCGGTCCACAGCGAAGTGGAGGCGGGGCTTCCACAACTCGTTTCCCAAATCCGCCACGGAAACGTCGAAGGCGATCCGATCGAGCGGCTTGATCTTGGCATAAAGATCCCGGATTTTCGGCGCAATGTGCGGACCGAAGGCCTTGTCGAAGGCCTGCTCCTTGATCAGGAAATAATGGTAATTGATTAGAACGCCGTCCTGGCCGATTTGGACATCGGCGGCGCCGGAGTTTTCCGCATCGGCCTTGCCCAGAACTGCCGTCAGGTCATCAATCGTTACCAGGGCGGCCTCGGCTTTCGGCGAAGCGGTTTCGGCGGTCGGCGCCGGAGTTTTTTTCTGACAGGCGGCAAAGACGAATAGACTGGCCGCGAAAAGGGCGAAGGAAACGACGAACGGGCTGGCGTGACGCAACTTTTTCATTCTCCCGGTCCTCCTCTTTATACGAATTTATATAGGCTCCCAACGGTGTTTTGTCAATCCCCGCGGCTTCATTCCCAACCCGCCGGCTCAATCCCAGATCATCGAATAAACGACGACTTCTTTATAGCCGTCTGGCTTTTCCCGAACGCAGTAGGCGCAGCCGTTTTTAAGGACGACGTCGAAAACAATCCCCTCAAACGAATACCGGAGCAAGTCCTGAGATCCCAAGCCGGTCCGCATGATCCGAATGCCTTCCGGAGAAAAGACATCGCACCGATTGGCTCCAGAGGCGGGATCTTTTTCGCTGCCGACAACGAACAACCGGCCCTGGTCATCGGTTAAAAACGCCTGGAAAGCCGGGAACACATCCAAAGCTCGAATGTATTCCCTGACTTCACGATAGCCGTCTCCTGAAGGAATCCGATCGAGAACTTCTTTTTTATACTCGGGAGGAATAGTCTGTGGAGGAAAATCAGACCGGATGATCCTCTTCATCCGGCCGTCCAGGTCGAACATGGCGATGTCCCGGCCCTCGGCGCCCCAATTGACATAGAAAGCAGAGGCCGAGCTGGCGAAGACCGGAAGGAAAGTCAGTATCCGCATCCCGGGCTTGACCGATTCGGGGAAGTCATAGTTTCTCAATTCCTTGATTTTTTTGAAGCCGGCATCGAAAAGCCCCAGGTAAATTTTACGAAGGGCCGACTTTTCATCGAACCGGTAATACCGGGCCACAAAATTCCCATCGACCAGAGGCTCGTACTGATTAGGCCGGGCTAGAGCATCGAAGGTGATCTT
This sequence comes from Acidobacteriota bacterium, assembly GCA_028749235.1. Taxonomy (GTDB): domain Bacteria; phylum Acidobacteriota; class Aminicenantia; order Aminicenantales; family UBA4085; genus UBA4085. Next base: position 2,119 of record JAQULS010000048.1, read on the forward strand.
TTCTTCCCAGAGAAGCCTCCCGTCCCCGTTAAAAGAGAGAATGCGTTCCGGGCCTTGGCTCAAGACGCGGATCTCGTCCTGCGGGTTGACGCCGAGGAAGGCGGGATATTGGGCTTCACCGGGCCCTTGTCCCAGCGGGCAAAAAGACTTCAAGAACTTTCCGCGTTCATCGAACTGGAAGACGAGGGGACCCGGGGATCTCATCGAGCGGAACAGGTAGATCCGCCCCTTCGAGTCGGCGTCGAGCGCCACGATATCCGTCAGCCCGGCCGCGGCCAGCGCCTCGGCCTCGAGGTCGATCCGGAACTCTTCTTTGAACGAAAGCGCGCTCGGCTGGCCCGGGACAGTGTAGATCTCCGCCCCATTATCAACGACCTCGATCCCGTTCTCGATGCTCCGTTGCGGCTCTTTCGGCTTGGAAGAACAAGCCGCGGACAGGACAACCGCAAACGCCGCGGATAAAATCACGGCCAACGGACTCCACCCCTTCTTGGTCATGATGGAATTATACGTAAAAAAACCAAGAATTAAAGAACGCCGCTTTCTTCCGGCGAGAACGATTGATGCCGGTCCCGAGAGACAAGGTTGATCGGGTTCGCGTTCGGTTAAAGAGCGAGCGAGCCGACGAGATCCGTCAGCTTTCGTTTGACCTCGGTCCAGGAGTAATAAACCCGTTCGATACCCCGGGCTTCAGCCCGGGGTATTAATAGGGTTAATACTGAGCGGCGCTTATAACCCCGATTTGAAAATCGGGGTTTGGCGCCGCGAATGTATCAACGAGCATGACCGGTTCGGGATCGGAATCGGCGTCCGCGAAATAGGCCAGGCTTTTCATGACATGGATATGATTTCCCGGAGCCGCATCTCAACAAGCCCCCGCCGGGCCGGCGATCGGCCTCGTGCCTTTTTCGGTGCTCCCATCCGGTCTTTCGGAAACGGATCCGGGCCCAGGATCTCCACCCTAACAAAATGAAACAGCGCGTCGTATTATGGTTGATGGTTTCTTGCGCCACCGCGCCAGGGAAGGGAGGGCCATGAGAAAAGCCGCGTTTTACGCTCTCGCTTTTTGCTTCTTGGGCACATGGACGGCAACCGCCGGGCAGACG
>JAQULS010000048.1:3324-5000 GCA_028749235.1 Acidobacteriota bacterium
GCGTCGTATTATGGTTGATGGTTTCTTGCGCCACCGCGCCAGGGAAGGGAGGGCCATGAGAAAAGCCGCGTTTTACGCTCTCGCTTTTTGCTTCTTGGGCACATGGACGGCAACCGCCGGGCAGACGCCCGAAAAAATCCATACGATCAAAATCGTTCCTGATCCCGCGTTCGGGCAAGGCGTCGCTTGGGATTCCATTTTCCGGAAGGAAACCGATGTTTCCCTGGCCTTTCTGCCAGATGGAAGCTTCTTTCTCGGCTGCGGCAGGGAAGCCAAAGTCTACAAGTTCGATGCGGCCGGAAAGATCGTCTCCAGCTTTGGCCGCAAAGGCCAAGGGCCGGGGGATCTTACGGAAAAAGGCGCCCCACGCTCAAAAGGCTCTAAGCCTGCTTGAATCCGGCCGGACGATCCGTCAAGATAAGCTCAGAATGATCGGGCTTTCAACTCTCGCCGCCGTCCTGACCATCGTCTTCCTGGCCGCGCTCGTCCGCGGCGCCTTCGGCTTCGGCGATGCTCTGCTCGGTATGCCGCTTCTGGCTCTCTTCGTCCCGTTGACCTTCGCCACCCCTCTCATGGCCTTGATCGGACCGACCATCGCCGTCCTGATCCTCCTCCGCGAATGGAAGGCCATCGACCTTCGAGGCACCGCGGTCTTGATCGTCTCAACCATAGCGGGGATCCCACTGGGCCTTATGGTCTTGAAGCGAGCGGACGCTCAACTCGTCAATATCGTCCTGGCCGCCGTCATCATTTTTTTTGCTCTCTATAACCTCCTCCGGCCGGGTCTCCTGCGCCTGCGGACCGACCGCTCGGCCCCGCTCTTCGGCCTTGTCGCCGGCGTCCTCGGGGCGGCCTATAACACCAACGGGCCGCCGGTTATCTTCTACGGAGCGCTCCGGGGCTGGCCTCCCGAATCGTTCCGGGCCACCCTGCAGGGATATTTCCTTCCCACCGGCACGGCCATCTTGATCGGTCAGGGAATCGCGGGCCTGCTGACGGCGCCCGTCATGAAAACGTACCTCTACGCCCTTCCCTGCCTCGTCCTGGCCGTCGCCGCGGGACGGAAGATCGGCGCGCTTATCCCGGTCCGCCGTCATGCCGGCTGGATTTACGCGCTCATGCTGGGCGCGGGCCTCGTTCTGTTGCTGAAAACCGCCCTTTGAGCGGTCGCGGAGAAACAATATCGTCCCACGGGACGTATCCGAAGAGGGCGAATCGCGCCCCTACTCGCCAAGGAGGACTCATGGAACGACGCGAATTCCTCGGCAAATCGGGCTGCGGCCTGCTCGGGCTGGCGGCCGGCGGCGCCATCCTGGAGGCCGCGCAAACCCAAGTCCCGGCCCAGCCCCAGACACCCCCGCCGGCGCCGGCCGTCAAGCGGGCCCGCTACAAGATCGACATCGAGATCTTCGAGGCCCGGACGGACACCTGGTGCCACAAGAAAGGCGACAAGTTCTCCTATCCGCTGGACTGGGGCAAGATCTGCCCCTGGTTCCGGGCCAGCCTGAGCGAGCTCGTGAGGATGCTGGAGATGGGCGTAACCCTGCCCTGGCTCTACGAGAATACGCCTTACCAGAAGGTCATCGATCCGAACGGGATCACGACCGAGTTCGTCCGCTGTCCCGATCCGACCGCCAACCTGGTGGCCAAGATCACCAGGACCAAAATCGGCTGAT
>JAQULS010000048.1:5100-24825 GCA_028749235.1 Acidobacteriota bacterium
TATTTGTAGACGCCGGCCAGGTCCCACTTCTTGATAGTATTCAGGATGAGCTCAGCCACCAGATCGTTGACCTGCTTGAAGTACTCCTTGGCCTGGGCCGGATCGAACGTCGGGTAGCCCTGGCCCGGTTCGTAGAGGCCGATGGACGACGTCACGGGTACCGCCATGTAGGCGCCCGCGGGGGCGTTGGGCGAGGCCATCTCGGGCTTGTACCGCTCCGGATGGATGAACTGGGGCAGAAAGGCCTGGATGTACGCCGTTTCGTTATTCCCGGCGTGGCCGCCGTTCTGCTTGAAGACCGACTTGGTGATGGCGTCGGCCAACGTCCACCAGTTGACGACGAGTATGCGGACGTGAGCCGCATTGGCTACACGGACGGCGGCGGCATTGAGAGCGGCGGTGTTGCCGCCGTGGCCGTTGAGGACGATGATGTTGCGGAATTTCTGATCGGCCAGGTTCCGCAGGATCGTCTCGGCGAAGGGCGCATAGGCCTCTTCGGGGATCGAAACCGTCCCCGGGAAAGCCTTCATCGCGGCCGTCATGCCGTAGTTCAGGGTCGGGGCAATAAGCGCGTTGACGCGTTCGGCGATGGCCCGGGCCATGGCCTCGGGGGCCAGGTTGTCGGTGCCGCTGGGGATGACGCCGTGCGGCTCGAGCGAGCCCATCGGCAGCAGCACCGTGGCGATGCGGGCCGGCACGAGCTCACCGAACTCCTGCCAGCAGAGCAGGTTCATCTCCCGCGTCGTGGGCGGTTTGGGAGTCGAAGCGGTCTGGGCAGCGGCGGGCAGGGCGGCCGCGACGAGCAGGGCCAGGACGGCAAGAACAATGGCTTTTCGCATGATGGAACCTCCCGGACAGGATCCATCTTAAGCCATTTCCGCGGCGGAAGGGAACCGGACACCTTTCAAGGCTTCAAATGGACGATCGTTGCGCCCCAGCCGCCCTCGCGGGCCTCGGCCAGCTCGTAGGATTCGATTCCCGACGTTCGCTCTAGGATCGCATGGACCGTCTTGAGCAGGGACCCGTCGCCTTTGCCGTGAATGACGCGAACTCGCAGGATGCCCTTCTCGCGGCAGGCCTCGAGGTAGTCGGGGACAAGATCCTTGACCTCCGACGGCGCGAAGGTATGCAGGTCGAGCGTCCCGTCGACGGGCATTTCCACGACGTCCGCCTCGCCCGGATCCGGGCGAAGGTCCGGAAAGGGCGCGATCTCCCGGCCGCAATCGCAGCGGACCGAAGCGCCGAAGGAAAAGAGAGTGACGTCGTACTCGCGGCCGCAGGCGGGACAACAAACGGCCATGATTCCTTAGATCTTATCGAGCTCAACCTCGATTTTGACCGGCGAATTCGGCAAAACCTGCATCGTCCGGGTCCAGGTCTTGTATCCGCCTTTCTGGATCTCCACTTTATGCGGCCCGACCTCGATCTGGAGACTGGAGACGGGCGTCGTCGCCACGAATGTCCCATCCACATAGACTTCAGCCGGGGACGGAGTGGAGAGGATCGTGAGGGATCCATAAGCTTTCGCCGCTCCTCCGGCGCCGGGTATGACGACGACCGTTTGCTGCTGCTGCTGTTGTTGCTGCTGCTGAGGCTTAGCTCCCTGGGGTTCTAAAAGAAGATGCAGCGAGAAGTCCATCGGCTCAAAAAATTCGGGTCGACCGTTCCAAACGAGATGGCCTCTTTGATAGGGGATGCCTTCATCACCCAATCGATACTTTTTGTTCGTAAAAAACGTAAATGGTTTTGTCTGCGGCTCAAAGCCGTCCTTCATGGCTGTGAAAGATCTTGGCTGCAGCAAGGGTTTGATACCGCTATAATCGCCGTATTCCATCGGAATGAAATACTGAAAAATTTGCGATTCATATTTGTAGGTGACATTCACCGGCGCGGTACCCAGGAATTTCCCCTCTTCATAGATTTTCGCGTTGGGAGGTTCGCTGTCAATGGTGAGCCTGACTTCGTGTTGCGAAACCAATGAACTGCAAGCAAAGCCCAGCATAACCAGAAGGAAAACGAACGGCCATTTGCATAACCGCATAGCAATTCTCCTGGGCCCCTCGGCCATAAGCTATTTCAAAGCTTTTCCAGCTCGACCTCGATTTTCACCGGCGAATTCGCCAAGACCTGCATCGTCCGGGACCAGGTTTTGTACCCGCTCTTCTGAATCTCTATTTTATGCGGACCGGCTTCAATCTGGAGGCTGGAAACGGGCGTCGTTGCCACGAACGTTCCATCCACATAGACTTCCGCCGGGGACGGAGTCGAGAGGATCGTGAGCGCTCCGAACGTTTTCGCCGCCGCTCCAACGCCGCCGGGCATAACGACAACCGACTGCTGCTGTTGTTGTTGCTGCTGCTGCGGCGCTACTCTGGGTTCCAGGATAAAGAGCAGCGAGTAATTCGGCCCGGACGCGGTATTATATTGAAAGAGCTTGGTCTGAGATTGATAGCCTTCCTTGGTCGCCGTGATAGACGTCGATCCGTACGATTGAACCGTAAACTGGATTGTCAGCGGGGAATTGCCGATAAACTTACCCTCTTCGTAAATACGCGCGCCTGAAGGTTCGGAATTAATGGTTAAAGAAGAGGGGATCAGATTGACCTCCGGAGCCGCCAGGCAACCGAAGCCTAAGGCGACCAGCGAAAGAATTGATGCCCATTTGACAGCTCTCATAGAATCTCTCCTCTGGATTTCAATTTCCATGCATATGAGGAATCGAGAGAAACACATCTCACCTTTAATTCCCGCGCTTGGCCCGGATTCTCTCATCCCGTAATGATGAGACTTTATCATCAGCCTATAGCACTGTCAACGATCCTCCCCGGTTTCCGGCCCGCCGTTCCTTCTCTCTCCGGGCCAAGGCTCGGCGCGGCGGAAAACGGGACCTTGGCAACCTAAAAGGCACGCGAACCGTATTGCTACATGAGACGCGAGATCCCCCCGGAACCGTCCCCGAGACGGCGGAGGAACAAACCGGCGGCGGATTTCGTAATTAAAAACGTCGGACAGGTTAATCGCGGGTTCGACGGTCACCGACGAGGAGCATCGATATGAAGAAAAGTACCCTTGGGGCCATCCTGTTGATAATGCCCGCCTTGGCGGTTGCGGAAGGCAAGAAAACGGACCTGCCCAAACCCGAGCCCGGTCAGAAGATCGTCCAGGCCGCCCGCACGGAAAGCCCCATCGTCCTGGACGGCGTTCTCGACGAAACGGTGTGGAAACGGCAGCCCGCCACGGGTTTCACCCAGACCGATCCCGTCGACGGCCAGCCGGCCACCGAAGCGACCGAAGTTTGGATCGCCTACGACGACAAGGCCCTCTACGTGGCGGCCTTCTGCCGCGACTCCGAACCGTCGAAAATCATACGCCGGCTCGGCCGCCGCGATTCCGACGTCGATTCCGACTGGTTTATCTTCGCCGTCGATCCCTACTACGACAGACGCTCGGGGTATCTCTTCGGCGTCAACCCGGCCGGATCGATCATCGACGAGGCCCTGTCCAACGACGTCAACGACGACGAATCCTGGGACGGCATCTGGGAATCGAAGGCGGCGGTCAACGCCGGGGGCTGGACCGTGGAGATGCGCATCCCCTTCCACCAGATCCGCTTCCCCAAGCAGGACGAATACGTGTGGGGCGTCAACTTCCGCCGCGTCATTAAGCGCAAGAACGAGGAGATTCTGTTCGCCTGGACCTCCAAGAAGGAAGCGGCCTTCGTCTCCAAGTTCGCCCGGCTGGAAGGCTTACGCGGATTCGGCCCCGGAACCCACGTCGAGATCATGCCCTACGTCACGGGCCTGGCCCGCTACGCTCCCGAACAAGAAGGCAATCCGTTCGAAACCGGCCATCGGACCCTCGGCAACGCCGGCTTCGACCTCAAGGCCAGCCTGGGCGGGAACTTCACCCTCGACGCCACCGCCAACCCGGACTTCGGCCAGGTCGAGGTCGACCCGGCCGTCATCAACCTGTCGGCTTACGAAACCTTTTACGAGGAAAAGCGGCCTTTCTTCATCGAGGGCGCCTCGATCTTCGACGGCTTCGGCCGGGGCGGCATCTACCTCAATGCCGGCATGAATTGGCCGACGACGATGTTCTTCTACAGCCGGCGCGTCGGCCGGGCGCCGCAGGGCTACGCGACGCAGGACGGCTATGTCGACACGCCGGACCGTACGACCATCCTGGGAGCGGCCAAGCTGACGGGCAAATACGCGGGCTGGAACATCGGCTTCATCAACGCGGTCACCGCGCGCGAATACGCGACCATCGATTCATTCGGCCTGCGCACCCAGGAGGAGGTCGAGCCTTCGTCCTACTACGGCGTCCTGAGGGCCCAAAAGGACATCAACAAGGGCCAACAGGGCATCGGTTTCATGGCCACGGGCGTCGTGCGCGGAACCGACAGCGAAACGCTGAACGGGATTCTCAACAAGAACGCCTTCACTCTGGCCGTGGATGGCTGGTCGTTCCTGGACGCCAAGCGCAACTACGTCGTCGGCGGCTGGTTCGGCGCGACGAGCGTCGAGGGCACGGCGGCCGACATCTACCGGCTGCAGACATCTTCCTACCATTACTATCAGCGGCCCGACGCGTCCTACCTCAGTCTCGACCCAGGCGCCACCTCGCTCTCGGGCTGGGGAGGCCGGTTCCAGATCGCCAAACAGGGCGGCAACTTCCTCTGGGTCGTGGGCGCCGGCGCCCTTTCGCCCGGATTCGACATCAACGACGCGGGCTACCAGAGCCGCGGCTCGGATATCACCAACTATTCGTTCCTGGCGGCCAACCAATGGACCAAGCCGGGCAAGGTCTTCCAATACTTCCTCCTGGGAGGGGGCGGCCTTCTGACTTACGATTTCGGCGGCAACAAGACCGGCGAAGCCCTGGTCGCCCTCGTGCAAGGCACTTTCCCCAACTTCTGGAGCTTCAATTCGGAATGGATGCTTGCGGCCCGGACCTACGACACCCGCCTGACCCGCGGCGGCCCCCTGGCCGTGGCTCCCTGGAGCTGGAGCCAGCAAACCAGCCTCGAGACCGACAGCCGCAGGCCGTTCGTCCTGGAAGTCGCCGGATCCTATTCCGGAATCCCGGAGGACGGCTATGCCTGGAGCGCCGAGGCTTCGCTGACCTGGAAGCCGCGGCCGAACTTCAGCCTTTCGATGGGACCGGAGTACATGGTCCAAACGACCGATACGCAATGGGTCGGGCGCTTCAGCGACGAGCTGATGACCGAAACCTACGGCCGCCGCTACGTCTTCGCCCATCTGGACCAGACCGTCGTCGCGGCCGAAATCCGCCTCAACTGGACGTTCACTCCCAAGCTCTCCCTGCAGGCCTACCTTCAGCCCTTCATCGGGGTCGGCCACTTCGACGGCTTTAGAGAGCTGGCCGCGCCCAAAACCTTCGATTTCAACGTCTACGGCGAAGGGGGTTCGACGGTCGATTACGCGGACGGCGTCTACACCGTCGACCCCGACGGCGCCGGCTCGGCCGCGGCCTTCTCGTTCGGCGACCCGGATTTCAACATGAAATCGCTGCGCGGCACGATCGTCCTCCGCTGGGAATACCTGCCGGGCTCCCTCTTCTACCTGGTCTGGACCCAGAACCGGGCCGATTACGCCGATGCGGGAACGCTCAACCTGAGCCGCGACACGGCCTCCCTGTTCACCGCGCCCGGCGACAACGTCTTCATGTTCAAGCTGTCCTACCGCTGGGGCGCGTAAAGAATCGCTCCCACGGCGCGCGGAGACAAGGAGAAGCCAATATGCGCAAACTGATCGCTCCCCCGATCATGATGGTTTTGCTCCTCGGCATCATCCTCTGGAGCGGACAGGCCGCCGGCATCGAAGGGACTTGGCTGGGCAAGGCCGATATCCCCAACATCGGCCTCGACGATGTGAAGATGACCCTGGTCAAGACCGAGACCGGTTATACCGGAATCATATCCGACGAAGCGGGCACGATCGTCAAGGACACGCCGATCTCCAAGATCAAGCTCGACGGCGACAAGCTGACGCTCCAATTCCCCCTTGCCGAAGGGGGCATGATCGAAGCCACGCTCAAGGTCGAGACGGACAAGATGACCGGCGAGTGGGTCCTCGATCAAGGCAATTCGGGATCTCTTTCGTTCGAACGGAAGAAGTAAGCCCTCCGAGGCCTCAGGGAATTTCTATTTCGCCGCGCAAATAGGCCCGAGCCTGGCCGGAGATCTCCACCCGGTCGCCCGCGCAGCGGCACCACAAGCGGCCGCCCCGCCGCGAAAGCTGGGCCGCCGTCAGATCCGTCTTCCCGAGAATCCCGGCCCAATAGGGCGCCAGCGTCGTGTGGGCCGAGCCCGTCACCGGGTCCTCATTGATCCCGGCCTGGGGCGCGAAGAAACGGGAGACGAAATCCGTCTCCCGGCCTCGGGCGGTGACAATGACGCCCCGGGCCGAAACCCCGCCGATCAGCCCGAAATCGGGCTTCATCCGGGCCACGGCTTCCTCCGTATCATAGACGAACAGGTAATCGGTCTTGCCCTTGTAGGCTTCGGCCGGCGAGGCTCCCAAACCGCGCACCAGAAGCTCCGGCGCCTCGACCGGGGCGAACACATCCGCCGGAAAATCGAGGGTCAGCCGCTCACCGTCGCGCCGGACGGCCAACAGTCCGCTTCGGGAATCGAATTCGATTTGCGGCCCGGAAAAGCCCTCGATATTGAAAATCACGTGCGCCGCGGCCAGGGTGGCATGGCCGCAGAGATCCACCTCGACGGCGGGGGTGAACCAGCGAAGGGCGCGGCGGCCGGGGCCGGACACATAGAACGCGGTTTCGGCCTGGTTGTTCTCAAGGGCTATCTTTTGCATTGTCTCGGCCGGAAGCCATTCCCGGAGAGGGCAGACGCCGGCCGGGTTGCCGCTGAAAAGCCGGTCAGTGAACGCATCGACTTGATAATAAGACAGTTTCATGGCTCACCTCGTTCGAGCATATGAGCAAGGCTATCACAAGAGAACAGCTTTGTCATCGGTAATAACGATATATCTACGGGCCTGATTTCTTGACGGAGCGGCGAGGAAAGTTTATAGTTCCCGGGATTCCAGCCAGGAGGATTTTCATGGATCTCTTCGAGAAATGCCGCGGCTTTTACTCCTCGCCCGAGATAGCCCAGAAATATGGTTATCCAACCAATCCCATGACGGCCATCCAAATGGGAATCTACCCCTATTTCATCCCCATCGAGCACGCCGAGGGGACCGAGATTTTTGTCGACGGCAAGCGTTTCCTGATGATCGGTTCCAACAACTACCTGGGGCTGACCAACCACCCCCACGTCAAGGAAGCTTCGATCAAGGCCATCGAGAAGTACGGCACCTCGTGCACCGGCTCCCGCTTCCTGAACGGAACGCTGCAGATGCACATCGAACTCGAGGCCCGGCTGGCCAAGCTTATCGGCCAGGAGGCCGCCATCGTCTTCAGCACCGGGTACCAGACCAACCTGGGCACGATCTCGGCCATCATGGACCATAACGACATCATCATCGCGGACAAGGAAGTCCACGCCAGCATCGTCGACGGCATCCGGATGTCCAAGGCCCTGAAGAAGACCCACCTACGCCTGTTCAAGCACTGCGATACGAACGACCTGGAAGCGATCCTCAAGGCCTGCCCGGACGACGTCGGCCGGCTGGTCATCGTCGACGGCGTCTTCAGCATGGGCGGCGACATCGCCCCGCTGGACAGGATCGCCCCGCTCTGCAAGAAGTACGGCGCCCGCCTGATGGTCGACGACGCCCACGCCCTCGGCGTCCTGGGCGGCGGCCGCGGCACGGCCCATCACTTCGGCCACCCGGAGTGGCCCGACCTGGTCATGGGCACGTTCAGCAAGTCCTTCGCCTCCCTGGGCGGCGTCATCGCCGGGCCCAAGGAAGCCATCCACTGGATTCAGCACTTCGCCCGGCCGTTCATGTTCAGCGCCAGCCTCCCGCCCGGCAACGTGGCCGCCGTCTTGGCCTGCCTGGACGTCATGGAGAAGGAGCCCGAGCGCGTGACCCGGGTCAATCAGATCGGAGATCGCGTCCGCAAGGAGCTCAAGGGCATGGGCTACGACATCGGGCCCAGCCAGACTCCGATCATCCCCATCGTCCTCGGCGACGAGATGAAGGCGATCATGGCCTGGAAGACCTTCTTCGAGGCCGGCATCTACACCAACGTGGCCCTGCCGCCGTCCGTCCCGCCCGGATATTCGCTGCTGCGGACGAGCTATATGGCCTCCCATACCGACGAGCAGATCGACCGCATCCTGGAGACGTTCAAGCAGGTCAAGAGCCTGATCTGAGCGTTTCCGTAAAATAATTTAGCGTTCCGGTCGAAATCGTTACAAGGGCGGCCTGTCCGGGCCCTGTTCTTCCCTGTCCGGTTTGGCATGAATCCTGCTTCTGCGTTCATCGAGCAGGGTTAGGAATGACCGAACGGATGATGGTCGAAATGGCCAAGGCCGGACGGGCCGAGGCCCTCGAGCAGATCTACCTCAGAAACCGCGACCGGATCTTCCACCTGGCGCTCCGCTACGTGCGCTTCCCCGAAGACGCCGAGGACATCGCCCAGGACACGTTCATCAAGGCCTTCGACGCCATCTCCACGTTCGACCTGAACATGGGCTCGGGCTTTCCGGCCTGGCTCAACCAGATCTGCGTCCACTGCGCCATCGATCATCTTCGCGTCCGCAAGCGGCGCTGGGGCCGGACGACGTCGCTGGAGGCCCTGGCCCAGGATCCGCCGTCCGCGCTGCCGTCGCCCGAGCAGGTCGCCGTCGGCCGGGGCATCCGTCGGCGCGTCCGGAACGCGGTGGGATATCTCTCGCCGCGCCAGCAGGCCGTCTTCTCGCTTCGCTACATCGAACAGCTCGACATCCGCCAAATCGCGGGACGCCTGGGCTGCAGCGAAGGCAACGTCCGGGCCCATCTCTTCCGGTCCGCCAGCAAACTCAAAGGCCTCTTCCTCGCCGAGTCCTGACCGGCCGGAGCCTTCCGGATCGAACCCGCCTCGGTACTCCTGTGTTAAAATGAGGCCGGAATCGACTATGAAAGCCATGGCCATCGTCCGACTCGGCCCGATCCAAGAAGACCGCCATCCCTTGGAGCCGGCGGACCGGCCGGTTCCCGTGCCCGGCCCGGGGGAGATCCTCGTTCGAGTCGCGGCCTGCGGCGTGTGCCATACCGAGCTCGACGAGATCGAGGGCCGCACGCCGCCGCCCCGGCTTCCGGTCATCCCCGGCCATCAAGTCGTCGGTCGCGTCGCCGGCGCGGGGCAGGGCGCTGCCGCGTTCAAGGAAGGCAACCGGGTCGGGGTCGGCTGGATCCATTCGGCCTGCGGACATTGTTCTCTCTGCCTCTCGGGCCGCGAGAATCTCTGCCGCGATTTCCGGGCCACGGGCCGCGACGCCGACGGCGGCTACGCCGAATACATGACCATGCCGGCCGCTTTTGCCCTGCCTATTGCGGACGGACTGACGGATCTCGAGGCGGCGCCGCTTCTCTGCGCCGGAGCCGTCGGTTGGCGGGCTCTGCGGCTGGCGAATCTCGCCGACGGCCAGGCTCTCGGCCTGACCGGATTCGGCGCCTCCAATCATCTTGTCCTCATGGCCGCCCGCTTCCGCTGGCCCAGCCTGCGCATCCACGTCTTCGCCCGCTCCCCGGAAGAGCGTGCCTTCGCCCGCGAGCTGGGAGCGGCTTGGGCGGGCGATACCGGCGAGGCTCCGCCCGAGCCTCTCGACGCGATCATCGACACGACGCCCGTCTGGACGCCCGTCCTGGCCGCCCTGCGGGCCCTGGCCCCCGGCGGAAGGCTCGTCGTCAACGCCATCCGCAAGGAGGAGACGGACAAGGACGTCTGGCGCACGCTCGACTACGCGTCCCATCTCTGGCTGGAGAAAAGCGTCCAGAGCGTCGCCAACGTGACCCGGAATGACATCGCCGAGTTCCTGACCCTGGCGGCCGAGGCCGGCCTGCGGCCGGAGATCGAGACCTATCCGCTGGAGCGGGCCAACGAGGCCCTGTGCGATCTCAAGGCCCGTCGCATCCGCGGGGCCAAAGTCCTGAAGATCTGAAATCCGATGAAACCGGCCCTCCCCCTCCCCGGCCTTTCCTGCCTGCGCCAGGCGCTGGCCGAACCGCTGCCCGGCACCGCCGCCCAGCTCGAATTGGCACCCCTGCCGCAGGCGAGCGGCAGCAAGCTTTACGAGGAAGCCGAGGGCGGCAGCCTGAAAGCGGGCGTCCTTCTTCTCCTCTACCCCAAAAGCGAAGAGACCCACGTCATCTTCATCCGCCGGCCGAGTTCGGCTCACCGGCACAAGGATCAGATCGCCTTCCCCGGCGGGCAGTTCGAGCCCGGCGAGGACGCCGTCCGGGCCGCCCTGCGGGAGGCCGACGAAGAGGTCGGCCTTCACTCCGCTTCGGTCGAAGTCGCGGGGGCTTTGACACCCCTTTACGTCCCGCCCAGCAATTTTTGCATGTATCCCGTCGTCGGCCGGACCGTCGAGACGCCGCGCTTCACGCCGTTCGAGCCGGAGGTGGCGGAGATCATCGAGGTCCCGCTGGCCTGTCTCCTCGACCCGGCGAGCCTGCGCCGCTCAACCTGGCGGCTCGAACGCGGTCCGGTGCTTGTGCCTTTCTACGCCTTCGAACATCACATGATCTGGGGCGCCACGGCCATGATCCTGGCCGAATTCCTGGCCGCCTGGCGCCGGGCCGGATTTTGACTTTTCGGCCAAACTGATAGAATAGCCCTTCCGTCATGAACCTTGCCAAGGAGACCCCGCATGAAGAAAGCCCTCGTCCTGGCCGCTGCGCTGGCCGTCCTCATCCCGGCCTGCAAGCTTAAGGAGACGCAAGCCCCCGTGCCCACCCCCGACGTCAATCCGTTCTTCACCGAATGGACGGCTCCCTTCGGGACGCCGCCTTTCGACCAGTTCAAGCCCGCCCACTACATGCCCGCGTACGAGAAGGGCATGGCCGACCAGAAGGCCGAGATCGCGGCCGTGGCCGTGTCGACCGAGGCCCCGACCTTCGCCAACACCGTCGAGGCGCTGGAGCGGAGCGGCCGCCTGCTCAGCAAGGTCAACAACGTCTTCGGGATGTACACCAACAACCACACCAGCGACGAGCTGCAGGAGATCGAGCAGGACGTCGCCCCGCTGCTGTCCAAGCACTCCGACGACATCGTCCTCGACGCCAAGCTCTTCGCCCGCCTCAAGGCCGTCTTCGACCAGCGGGCTTCGCTCAGTCTCACTCCCGAACAGAGCCGCCTGCTGGAGAAGACGTACAAGGACTTCGTCAGGAGCGGCGCCGCCCTGGACGAGGCCAAGAAAGCCGAGCTGAGGGCGATCAACGAGGAGCTGACCGTTCTCGAAGTCAAGTTCGGCCAGAACGTCCTTAAAGAGGACAACGGCTTCACCCTGGTCATCGACAAGGCGGAGGACCTGGCCGGTCTGCCGGAGGACATGAAGACCGGCGCGGCCGAGGCGGCCAAGGCCAAGGGCCTGGAAGGCAAGTGGGTCTTCTCCCTACACAAGCCATCCTGCATCCCCTTCTTCCAGTATTCAGCCAAGCGGGAGCTTCGCGAGAAGCTCTTCAAGGCCTTCATCGCCCGCGGCGACAACGGCAACGAAGCCGACAACAAGGCCATCGTGAGCAAGATCGCCTCTCTGCGCGTCAAGCGGGCCGCCCTGCTCGGCTACAAGACCCACGCCGACTACGTGCTCGAGGAGACCATGGCCAAGACGCCGGCCGGCGTCTACAAGCTTCTCGACCAGATCTGGAAGCCCGCCCTGGCCATGGCCAAGGTCGAGGCCAAGGAGCTCGAAGCCCTGATGGCCAAGGACGGCATCGCCGGCCCGCTCCAGGCCTGGGATTGGTGGTACTACGCCGACAAGTTGAAGAAGGCCAAGTACGACCTGGATGACGAGGCGCTGCGGCCGTACTTCGAGCTCAAGGCCGTCCGCCAGGGTGCGTTCGATACCGCGACGAAGCTGTGGGGCCTGACCTTCACGCCCCGGACCGACATCCCGGTCTACCATCCCGACGTCGAGGTCTTCGAGGTCAAGGAAGCCGACGGCACCCATGTCGGGATTCTCTACTCCGACTACTTCCCCCGGCCGTCCAAGCGGGGCGGCGCCTGGTCGAGCGCCATCCGCAGCCAGTCCGCCCAGGACGGCAAGAAGGTGACGCCCATCGTCTACAACGTCGGCAACTTCACCAAGCCGACGGCCGAGAAGCCCTCGCTCATCACCTTCGAGGAGGCCACGACCCTCTTCCACGAGTTCGGCCACGCCCTGCACGACCTGCTGTCCAACGTGACCTATGAGTCGCTGGGCGGGACCAACGTGCCGCGCGATTTCGTCGAGCTGCCCTCCCAGATCATGGAGAACTGGGCCAGCGACTCCGAGGTCATCAAGACCTACGCCAAGCACTACAAGACGGGCCAGCCCATCCCGCAGGATCTGGTGGACAAGATCAAGAAGTCCGGGCAGTTCAACCAGGGCTTCACGACGATCGAATACACATCGGCCTGCTACCTGGACATGGCCTGGCACATCCTGACGACGCCCGAGGAGAAGGACGTGAGGGCGTTCGAGAACGCGGCCATGAAGACAATCGGGCTGATCCCGCAGGTCGTGGTCCGATACAAGAGCCCGTATTTCACCCACATCTTCACCAACGGCTACTCGGCCGGCTACTACAGCTACATCTGGTCCGAGGTTCTGGACAAGGACGCCTTCGAGGCTTTCAAGGAGAAGGGCCTGTTCGACCCCGCGACGGCCAAGAGCTACCGCGACAACATCCTGTCCAAGGGGAACACGCGGGAGCCCATGGATCTCTACAAGGCCTTCCGCGGGCGCGAGCCCAAGGTCGAGCCCCTGTTGAAGGCGCGCGGACTGCTGAAGTAAGCGGTCCCGCTGTTTTACGGTTACCCACGGGAGGCGCGCCGGGCGTGCCTCCCGTTTTTTATTTTGTTCATCGCCCAATTCCGGGGATGGCAGTCCGGGGTGTCGTCCCGGCAACGCTTTGGTAGTCCTCGCTACGACCGGCGCTTCGCCCGTCGTTGTGAGGGCGGCTTCGGCCTCTTTTCGCCTTTTCCCACAGCTCTCCTCGGCGCCTCGGAACTGCGCATTCCAGATCGCCCGGTCTTGGAGACCACCCACTCCATTTCGGTTTCGTTAGATGCTCGCGTGCTCAAACAGCCCTCGGCGGCCGCCGCGCTTCGCAGTCCTCGTTGGAACGTCGCTTTGATCGTCCCCGCGAGGGTTGGCTTCCCTCAGCACCTGCAGCCGAAGGCGCGAACCTGCGCCCTCCTTGAAGGAGGGGCTGGGGTGGTGATACCAATGAGATTAAGGGTGTTAAGCGCCTTCGGGAAAGGCTGAGGCCTCGCGATTTCGCCGTTGGCCGACACCCCGAACTGCCTTGATCTCTCCCGGAATTGGGCGAAGATACTTTTATTTTCCCCGGCCCGGAGCGCCGGGATCTTTAATCTCATACTTCACGACGGACGAGGTGTCATCCTCTTTTCGTTCCAGGCGGTAGAGGAAGCCTCCGCGTATGACATAATCCCGGTCATAAAGAGCGAACGGCGCTTCGCCCAAGGTCAGACGCAAATAGAATCGATCCAGATATCGGCCATCAAAGTCAAAGACATCAATGGAAGGATTTCCATCCTTGTCTCGTTTCGACGTCGCAACCCATAGCCTGCCTTCGACGGCGAAAAGCGCCTCTATGTCGGACGCGTATTTCCTCGGAGCGTGGGTGTAGGCTTGGCCGTTGATGATCACTCCACCTTTCTTGGGAGGCTCAAACTTGTTCCTCTCATAAGATCGGCGGAACGTCCGAATAACGGCCTTCGTTTCAAAGTCGAAGATTTTAATCAGGTATTCTTGGGTATGGCTTAAAACCAGCCGCCCATTTCCCGTTAAAACGGCGATCATTTGGCCGACCGGAAGTATGCCGCCGCCTCGGCCCAAATTGGATTGGATGACGTACATATCGACGGGGAAAGAGCCGATCTTCTCCTCCTCGGCTTCGCCTTCCTTCCAAATATAAAAATTGTACGCAACTTCGACGACAGCGGGAGAACCTCCTTTAGGTGAAGAGAAGGGGCTCACCATGGACATGAAGGCCAGGCCGTCTTTCGCCGACCCGAGGAATGTGTTCATCATTTGCGGAATTTGGAGCGGAATCTCCCGGGTCAAGACGCCGTCCTCGTCATACCAAATGAGCTTCCCCGGGGCGATGCCGTGGACGATTAGGCCTCGTTCGATAGGGAGAAAGCCGCTTATGTATTGGACTTCGCCGGGACCTTGGCCCTTGCGGAAGAAGTTACGCACGAACTTGCCGGCGCGGTCGAACTTCAGGAGCTGTTCCTGCTCCTTGACGAAGATCGAGCCGTCGGGTCCAATCTGGATGCCGGAGGGATATTTAAAGAAGAACGCCCCGCCCTCGTCGGTGATCCGCAGGGTCTCCTTGAGCTCCACGATCCGATCGGCGTTCGGAGCGGCGGGACGGGCGGAATTCTCGATGATCGTCTGCCCGTGCGCAGGGACGGAAGGAAGAAAAACCGCGATCGCTAAAAGAAACGACGAGATCGTTGTCGGTCCGATTCGCATGGCCCCCCCCCTAGAAGACGGAATCGAAGGTTCATCATATCGAAAACGGGCTTCACATCCAAGACTCCATCCAAGACGCCATCACGGAGTTCCTCCCGGGTCATGGCCCGGCGGAAGGGCGCTCCAACAGCGATCAGCAATGGCTCCCGCGAGTGCACTCAGCCTTCTTGACGGCGGACGCTTGACGCGTAAAATGAGGGTATGAACGAGCGGCGGAATACGGCGGCTCAAACACGTGCCCTCCTATTTTGGGGATTGGTCTGGGGCGCAGCGGAAGCGACGCTCGGCCATCTCCTGCATTGGATCCCTGTTCCGGGCCTAGCCGGGGCGATTTTGGCACCGATCGGAGTTTGGGCGATGGCCGAGGCCGTCCGCGCCTCGGGACGTCCGGCCTCGGCCTTCGTTGTTTCGGCCCTCGCCGCAGCCGTTAAAATGGCTGATATCTTCCTGCCGGGACGCGGCCCGGTCATGGCCTTGCGGCCGGCCCTGGCCATCCTGACGGAGGGGCTTCTCGTCTGGCTGGCTTGCGCCCTGGCCGCCAAGGCCTTCGCGTCCAACGCGATGCGCCGGCCCGTCTGATGCCCGAGCGCTCCGATTTCCCCGCGCCGCCGCCAGGCCTGGAGGGAGCACGCCTCGTCCGCACCGGTTGTCCCGCCCACAACTGCGGCGGCCGCTGCCTGCTCCACGTCTGGGTCCGCGACGGCAAGATCCTGCGCATCGACACGGATGACCGCCCCGGCGACGGAGCGGCTGATCCCCAGCTTCGGGCCTGCGTCCGGGGCCGAGCCTATCGCTTCCGCCAGGACCACAAGGACCGCCTGCGCTATCCGATGAAACGAACCGGGAAGCGGGGCGAGGCCAAGTTCGCCCGCATATCCTGGGACGAAGCCTTCGCGACCATGGCCGAGAAAATCGCCCGGATCCGGGACGCCTACGGCCCAGCTTCGATCTTCATCCCCTACGGCACCGGAAGCTACAACCAGACCAACGGCCGCTGGACCGCGGAGCGCCTGCTCAACCTGGCCGGCGGATCGCTCGGTTACTACAACAGCTACTCCTGGGCCTGTATCTCGGCCGCGACGCCGACGGTTTATGGGACGAACGTCACCGGCAACCAGCGCCAGGACTGGCTGAATTCCAAGCTCATCCTGATGTGGAGCTGGAACCCGGCCGAAATGCGCGACGGGACGAACTCGGAGTATTTCATCAAGAAGGCCCGTGAACGGGGCGCCCGGGTCGTCTGTCTCGATCCGCGCCTGACCTTGAGTGCTGTGGCCCTGGCCGACGAATGGATCCCGGTCCGGCCGGGCACGGACGCCGCGCTGATGAGCGCTATGGCCCAGGTCATGATCTCGGAAGGGCTCTACGACAAGGAGTTCGTCCGGACGCACTGCCTCGGGTTCGACGAAACGCAGATGCCGCCGGGAGCCGAGGGCGAGGAGAGCTACAAGGACTACATACTCGGCACGCGCGACGGTATCGCCAAGACACCCGCGTGGGCGGAGAGAATCACCGCCGTGCCGCGGGCGACCATCGCCCGCCTGGCGCGCGAATACGCCACAACGAAACCGGCCGTCCTCTATCAGGGCTACGGCATGCAGAGGCGGGCTTACGGCGAGCAGGCGGTGCGGGCGGGCTGCGTGCTGGCCGCGATCACCGGGAACGTCGGGATCCCCGGCGGCTGGGCGGGCGGCATCGCCCTGCAGGCGCCGGACGGCGGCCCGCGTTGGGTCGTCTTCCCGGTCGGCGACAACCCGGTCAAGGCCAAGATCCCGTCGTTCCTGTGGTCCGAGGCCGTATTGCGGGGACGCGACATGGGCCCGGCCGACGGGGTCGTCGGCGCGGATTCTCTGGGAACCGACATCAAGCTCATCTGGTCGGTGGCCTCGAACATCCTGATCAACCAGCACGGCAACGTCAACCGCTCGGCCCGCATCCTGGCCGACGAGTCCAAGGTCGAGTTTCTGGCCGTGCAGGACAACTTTTTAACCCCCACGGCGCGGTTCGCCGATCTTCTCCTGCCGGCCTGCACCCAGTTCGAAACCTGGGGCGTGCAGGACGGCTGGAAGTACGGCGAAGAAGTCATTCTCGCGCCCAAGATCGTCGAGCCGCCCTTCGAAACGAAGAGCGACTACGCCATCTGCGCCGGGATCGCCGATAAACTGGGCCTCGGCCCGGCCTACACCGGGGGCCAGGACGAACGCGGCTGGGTGGAATGGGCGTGGGACGATTTTCGAAAGACGCGCTTCCCCGAGCTGCCGGGGCTGGCCGAGCTTGAAGCGAATAACGCCGGGCTCTATGTCCGCCCGGTTGCCGCCGAGCCCGCTGTGGCTTTCGCCGATTTCAGGCGCGATCCGGAAACCCATCCCCTTCCGACGCCGTCGGGAAAGATCGAAATCTTTTCCAAGCGCCTGTTTGACCTGAAACGGCCGGATGAGATCCCGGCCGTGCCCAAATATATCCAGGAGTGGGAGAGTCCGTTCGGCCCCGAGGCCGCGTCATATCCCCTGCAGGTTGTCGGCCACCATGCCTTGTCGCGGGTCCACTCCATCCACGACAACGTTCCCGAGCTTCAGGAAGCGTTCCCCCAGCGCGTCTTCATGAACCCGCTGGACGCGGCGCCGCGCAGGATTGACGACGGCGACACGGTCAGGGTTTGGAACGCGCGGGGAACGCTCGCCCTGCCCGCCCGCATCACGCATCGGGTCATGCCGGGCGTCCTGGCCATCCCGCAGGGCGCCTGGTGGACGCCGGACAAAAACGGCGTCGACCGGAGGGGCAACGTCAACGTCCTGTCCTCGGAGCGATGGACGCCCTTCGCCTTCGGCAACGCCCAGCACACCATCATGGCCCAGGCGGCGCGAGCTGGGAAAGCCGGGAGGCGGCCATGACCCGCCAGGCGAGGCGGCTGGGCTTTTTCGTCGATTCGGCGTCTTGTTCGGGCTGCAAGGCCTGCGCCATGGCTTGCCGCGACAAAAATAACCTGCCCGCCGGCGTGCGCTGGCGGCGCGTCTACGAGGTCTCAGGCGGCGGCTGGCGCCGGGAGGGCGAAGCTTGGGCCCAGGATCTGACGGTTTACAATCTTTCGATCGCCTGCAACCACTGCGAGAAGCCCCTCTGCCTGGACGGTTGTCCGGCCCGGGCCATCGAAAAGCGGGAGGACGGCATCGTTCTCATCGATCGCGACAAGTGCTTGGGCTGCCGCTATTGCGAGTGGACTTGTCCCTACGGCGCGCCGCAATTCGACGAGTCGGCCGGTGTCATGACCAAGTGCGATTTGTGCGCCGACTTGATCGAGCGGGGCGAACAACCGGCCTGCGTCCGGGCTTGCCCGATGCGGGCGCTCGACTTCGGCGAGGTCGAGGAGCTGCGGGCCAAACACGGCGCGACGGCGGAGATTCATCCTCTGCCGGGCGCGGAGATGACGGAGCCTTCGCTCGTCATCAAGCCGCACCGCGACGCGGCACGGGCGGCGGAAAAGCCGGGCTCGTTCGTTAAAAATAAAGAGGAGATCTAAAGATGCGCTGGAAGGAATGGTCCCTGGTCGCCTTTACCGTTCTCGGCCAGACGGCGGCCGGGCTAGCGCTCCTCCTCCTGGCCCCGCTCTATATCCTCCCCGAGTTGTCGGAGGCAAGGGGATTGCAGCCGGCGCGTTTGGGTATGGACTTGATGGTCCTCGGGCTTCTCGCGGCCGCCGGGCTCGCCTCGCTCTTCCATCTGAAGCGTCCCGGACGAGCGGCCCGGGCCGTGGCCAACGCGGGCTCGTCCTGGCTGAGCAAGGAGATCCTGACCCTGGTTCTTTTCGGCGCGGCGACGGCGGGGCTGGCGCTGCTGACGTGGCGCGCGCCGAAATCGCTGGCTGCCGTAACGCTGGCGGTCCTGGTCATCGCGGAAGCGGGCGCCCTCGTCTACAGCATGGTCCGCCTTTATACCTTGCCCACGGTGCCGGATTGGAACACCCCGGCCACGGCAGCGGCGTTTCTGGGAACTATGATTTTGTTGGGTTCGATGCTCGCGGCGCTGGCGGCCCGCGACGGGAACGCCCTCATCGAGAGCGCGGCCGGGATGCGCCTCGCGGATACCCTGTTCAAGATCGGCTTCGCCGCCGCGGGAATCGTCTTCGTGACGGCCTTTCTCTATTCGCCGGGGCTCGGACGACGGTTCAAGCGGCAAGGGCTGCAGGTCTATGAACCCGATCTCGGACTTTTTCCGGTTTGGATCGTCCGCATTGCTCTATCGGCCGCCGCCTTCGCGCTCTGGGGCATGGCCGCATTCCGCCCGGCGGCGCCGGCTTGGCTCGCCTGGGCCGGCTTCGCCGCCGCCGCGCTGTCCGAGATCCTCGGCCGCGCGCTTTTCTACTCTCTCCCCGCCGGCCTCTGAATTAGCAGACACATACTTAATTCGCCCTCTTTCGGCGAGAAAATCCTGCTGTCTCTTTATATTTCCAACCGACAGCTGACTAATCCTAGAAGTAAGAGATGAATTAAGTATGTGTCTGCTAATTCAGGATGAAGCTGGCGGGGGCGTAAGCGGGCAAATCGAAAGAGAACCGGTCGTTCAAGACCCGGATGATTTTACCGATCGCTTCGCCGCGCAAGTTCACGGGGATCACCGTCGTGAATCCGGCGGCGGCAGGGAGAACGACTTCCAGGCGGCCCGAGACTCCTCCCTGCTCCCAGACCCGGAACACCGTGCCGGCGCCGTCGGGATTCGGGCCGAACGTCGTGACGGCGACCCCCTTGCGCGACAGCTCGATTCCCGTCTGGGAAGCCGGCAGCGGCCCCGGCTTGCTCCGCGACCGGCCGACGTGCAACGGAACACGAGCCTCCATGGCCGGCGTGTAAAGCGCGCTCTCGGTCGCGAACTTGTCGAAAGCCCACAGCCGAAGGCGCGACGTCATGCGGCCGCCGTCGCCGATCCAGGCGGCGAAGTTGGTCCGCCATTGGTTGTTGTAGAGCTGAACGTAGACATACGGCTTTTCCGGCGCGTAGCGCTTGTCGAACTTGTAGAGGCCGGGCACGCCCAGGCTTATGAGCGGCGAATCGATCGGACAGACGCCGACGCCCGCGCCGGAACGGCCGTCGTACACGGCCAGGCCG
>JAQULS010000177.1 GCA_028749235.1 Acidobacteriota bacterium
TCCGATATGGTCCTCAAGCTGAAGGGCCTGCTCTTCAACGGAGCCCGGCTGACTTACGACCTGCGGGCGAGCCTGCGGGCTCCGTCCGAGCGGCTGGCCGATTTCCTGAACCTCCCGTTCACCTGGGGCGGCCGGCTGGAGGCCGAAGGCAGGGTTTCCAATACCGGCGGCCCCCTATCCGTCCGCGCCGACCTTCATGCGCCGGCGCTTCGCTTGAACGGCATGCCGCTGGGCATGGTGGACGGGCCCCTGGCCCTGGGGTCGGGCTTCCGGGGGACGCTCCGGCTTTCCTTGCGCGGCGAATCCGGGCCGGTCGAGAAGATGGACCTCGAGTTCGGGCCGGGGTATGTCGGGGGAACCGCCCGGGGCTTTCACGTCGATCCGATCATCAAAGAATTCAAAATCCCCTGGCCCGTCCGCTCGCCCGTCGATGGAACGTTCCGGGTGGAAAACCAGGGCCTTCGCGTCCATGCGGCGCTGGTCGACGACCCTGCCTCGCCGCCCGCCTCCGGGCGGTTCGCCTGGCGCGGCCCGATCGATCTGACTTGGAACGGGCCGGCCCGGAATCTCACCTTCTCTTCCGACAAGATCGAATCGGCTTTCGGCGTCCTCAAGGCGAAGGGGCAGATCGGGATCGGTCGCGACATCGAGGTGGCCGTCGACGGGGACATCTCCGATGTCCGTATGACCAGGGAATTTCTGGAGCTCATCCTGAACAAGCCCCTGAGGATTCCCGAAATCCGCGGCCGCGGCCGGGCCGAGTTCAAGATCCTGGGGCGTTTCGCCGCCCCCCAGGTCAAGATCGCGTTCTCCCTGGCCCCGGCCGGCTTCGCCGCTTTCGACGCGGCGGCCGCGGACGGCCTGATCGAAATCGCGGGCGGCGGAGTCACGGGCGTCCTTCAGGTCAACGATCCCGATGTCAAAGGCGAGATCAAGCTGGAGGCGAAAGACGGGAATTTTGAGATTCGGACGAAAATCGAAGACGGCCGGGTCGAAAGCATCCTGGCCGCCCTGAAACTGAATCTCCCTCTTAAAGGCAGGGCCTCGGGCGATCTGACGGTCTCCTCGCGGCCGTCGGGCGTCGGGCTGAAAGGGACCATCAAGGCCGGGGCCCTGGAGGCGGCCGGCCAGCGGCTCACCGGCGTCAGGACGGGACTGGAATGGAGCTCGGCTTCATCGCGGCTCGCGCTCACGGACCTGGAGACCGGCCTCTTCAACGGCAAGGTTTCCGGAAACGTCCGCTTGGGCCTGAAGGACCGGTCATACGAAGCCGATATCAAGGCCGAAGGGCTCGATCTGGCGGCCGCCGCCAAGGGGCCGCGGGGGACGGCGGGCTTTTCCTTATCCGGGCGAGGCACCCTGGACAACAATCCCGCCGAGGGCGCCTTCACGGTCCACGGGCTGGGATTCGGCGCCTTCGGTCCGGCCGATGCGTCCGGGACGGTCGGGGTCGGTTTCCCAAACGGTCGGGCCATGGTTCGCCTGTCGGGTAAGCTCGATCCGGGAGGAAACGAGATCGAGGCCACGTTCATGGCTCCGCGGGCGGAGGAGGGTTTCCTTGTCACGGCCCGCGGCCGGCTGCTCACGCCCGAGCTGATCGTGCCTTGGAAGGGCATCCGGGCGGAAACCGACTACCTGTTCGATATCCGCGGCGGCGGCGAAGGCGTTCATGTGGACGGCGCCGTCGACATCAAGGGGAGCGTCCTGCCGATCCCCGGCTTCCCCCACGCCCTGACCGATTTCGCGGCGCTCGTCCGCGTCCAGAACAACAAAGCCACCCTGCGCTCCTTCCAAGGGCGGTTGGCCGGCGGCGATATCCAGGGAACGGGGGAAGTCCGTTTCGGCAGCCGGGGCCTGGAAGGGATGGATCTTTCGCTGGGCGGCAAGAGCCTGGCGCTGGCCCTGCTAGAGGGCACCCGCGTCCTGACCGACGTCGACCTTCGCTTGGAGGGGACGAGCGGCCGCCTGGCCTTGTCGGGCGGCGCGGACATCAAGCAGTTTACGTGGCGGCGCGAGTTCAGCGATCCGATCGCCTTCGCCTTCCCGCCGCGCCGTCCGGGGGCGGCGCCTTCTCCCTTCGAGGGGCTGGCTCTCGACATCCGGCTGCGGACGGAGGAAGGAGTGCTGGTCGAAAACTCCATGGGCCGGATCCAGGGCGGGTTCGATCTGACTCTTTCGGGGACCGTCGAGGCGCCCGTCGTCCTGGGCGTCATCGAGGCCCGGCGGGGCGAGATCTATTTCCAGGACCGCACCTTCCGCGTCATTCAGGGCCGGTTGAGCTTTTTCAATCCCTCCTCGATCGAGCCCTACCTCGACTTCCGGGGCGAGACGTTCCTCAAGGATTACCGGGTCACGTTCTCGCTGACCGGCCGGCTGGACCGCCTGCGGCCCGAATTCGCCTCCTCGCCGCCGCTTCCTTCCGAGGATGTCCTGGCCCTGCTGGCCCTGGGCGAGTCGTTCAAGCGGACCTACGCCTACGAGGCCAGCGCCAGCATGGGCACTGGCTCCCTGCTCTCTTCCCAACTGACGGAGGCGGCCAAGAAGCGGGCCGAGAAGCTGTTCGCCCTGGACAGCTTCCGGATCGATCCCTTCGTCCTGGGAGCGTCCACGGAAATGACCGCCCGCCTCACGGTGGGCAAGAAGATCTCGAGCAACGTCGTCCTCCTCTATTCGACCAACCTGACCAGCCAGCGGGAAGACCTTGTCCGGCTGGAATGGGATTTCAGCCAGAACTTCGCCCTCGTCGCCATGCGCGACGAGCGCGGACGGTTGAGCATCGATGCCAAGGTACGCAAGCGGTTCTAGGGCCCTCCGGGCCGCGGCTTGCGCCGCGCTGGCGGCGGCGGCCGTCTTCGTCCGCCCGGCCCCGGCCGCGAATTCAACCGCCGCCGTCGAGACCGTGGCCGCCGTCTCCGTTTTCGTGGACGGCCGGCCCGCCGGCACCGATTTCGCCGCCCTCGTCCCGCTCCAGCCGGGTTCGCCGTTTTCCCCCCGCCTCGCGGACGAGATGCTGCGGCAGCTTTACCGGACCGGCTTGTTCGCGGACGTCCAGATCCTCCGTCAGGAGGGTCCGGACCTCCGCGTGACGGTCCGGCTCGAACGCCGGCTGACCGTTCGAAACGTCACCTTCCGGGGCGGGGAGGGACTGCCGGCCCGTTTGCCGCGCGAAAGCGTGTTTTCCATCCGGGCCGGCGCTTCCTATTCCGAAACCAAGCGGACCCGGGGCGAGGACGAGCTTCGCGACGCCCTGCGCCGCGAGGGCTTTTTAAGCTCCGTGGTCATCAGCTCGATCCACCGGGTCGAGGGCCACCCGGCCATGGACGTCCTGTTCGAGATCGCCCTGGGCGCGCGCTTCACGGTCCGGGAGATCGGCTTCAAGGGGCAGCCGATCTTCCCTCCCGCGGAGCTGGCCGGCCTCATCCAGACCCGGCTCGGCAAGCCGTACAATCCCGGGCTCTTGGAATCGGACGTGGTGCGCTTGAAGGCCGTTTTCCGGGACCGGGGCTATCCCCGGGCCGACGTTTCCATCCGGGGCCGGGTCTTTCACGAAGCCGACACCACCGTTTCGCTGAACTTCTTCTTCGTGCCGCGCGAAAAGATCGTCATCAAAGTGACGGGCGCGGAAGTCAATCCGGCGCCGCTGCGGGAAATTTGGGAGCAGGATGTCTTCGAAGACTGGGCCGTCAGCCGATCGGAGGCCCGCATCCTCGACGATCTCCGCTCCCGCGGCTATGTCCTGGCCGCGGTCAGCTCCCGTTTGGAGCACGCGGCCGAGGAGATCCGGGTCGTCCATACGGTCGCGCCCGGAGCCAAGCTCCGCATCCGGGACGTCGTCTTCGAGGGCTTGACGCGGTTTTCGCCCGAAGAGATGAAACGCGAGCTGGGCATCGGGCCCAAGCTGCCCCTGATGACCGTTCTCGACGGCGCGGAGGCCTACGCCCTGCCCGGCCGGATCGCCAACCTTTATAAGGCCCAAGGCTACCCCGATACGCGATCGGGACTGGGCTTCCAGTCGTCCGGCCATACCGCCGAGGCCGTCCTGACGATCGAGGAAGGGCCCCGCCAAACGATCGACCGGGTCGTCGTGACCGGGGCGGCGCTCTTCCCGGCCAAGGATCTTCTGGCCCAGGTCACGTCGGCCGCCGGAGGGGCCTACGTTTCGCCGGCCGTGCAGCGGGACGTCGGCCGCCTGGAAACCTATTACGCCGACCGGGGCGTGCGCGATACGAAGATCGTCGCCGCCGTGGAGCAAACGGCCGAAAACCGGTTCGCGGTGGATTTCCGGATCGTCGAGGGCCGCCGCTTCCGGGTGGATCAGATCGTGGTGGCCGGCACGCCGGTCACGCGGCGCAAGCTCATCGACCGCCAGATCCTGCTGAAGAAGGGCGACTGGGCCGGAGCGGAGGCCATCCGGGCCAGCCGGCTGCGGCTGGAGCGGCTGGGCGTCTTTTCCGAGGTCAAGATCGAGGAAGTTCCGACCGGACCGGAAACGCTCAACCTGGTCGTCAGCCTTCGCGAAGGCGAGCGCAACATGGTCAGCCTGGGGCTGGGTGTCGAGACCAAGAACGAGCCGATGTCCCTCGACCTGGCGGAGAACGTCATCGGGCCCCGGGCCACCGCCGAATACATCCGGGGCAACGTCTTCGGCCGCGCCGCCCAGTTCAGCCTGGTCGGCCAGTTCAGCGAGCGGGAAAAAAGGGTCGTCGCATCCTGGGAGGAGCCGTTCCTGTTCGGCTGGGCCGTGCCGGCGGCGGTCAACGGTTGGCTGGAGCGCGAAGCCCGCGAAAGCTACGGCTTCGACCGCCGGGGCGTCAGCCTGACCGCGACCCGGTACCTGGCCTCGGGCTGGACTTCGATGACCACCCTGCGCTGGGCCAGCACGACGCTCTATTTCCTGGAGATCGAGGAGAACGAAATCGACCGCCAGCATTTTCCCTACTCGGTCACCTCGGTCTCGGAGACCTTTCTCCTCGACCGCCGCGACGACTCCTTCAATCCGGAGCGGGGCTCGTTCATGAGCGCGGTGCTGGAATGGGCCTACCCGTTGTTCGAGGCCGAGTCGGACTACGTCAAGATGTTCATCAAGGCCCAGGTCTACAAGCCCGTCTTCGGCCGCTGGAACCTCAGCCTGACCTGCCGGGGCGGCCTGGCCATGGGCCGCATCCCCATCCATGAGCGCTTCTTTGCCGGCGGCAGCAATTCCTTCCGCGGCCGGTCCTTCGACCGGCTGGGGCCCAAGGACGAAAGCTCCGACATGCCGGTCGGAGGGAAGGCCCTTCTTCTGATCAACGCGGAGCTGCGCTTCCCGCTCTTCGCCTCCCTGCCGGCGCTGACCGGGGCGGTCTTCTACGATGTCGGCAACGTCTTCCTCCACCGCGGCGACTTCAGCCTGGGCGGCCTGGAAAACGCGGTCGGCGCGGGCCTCCGCTACCGGACGCCGCTCGGGCCGATCCGCTTCGATCTCGGCTGGAATCTCAACGCGCCGGCCGACCAGCGCCAGCCGCTGGTCTTCATCACCATCGGAAATGTGTTCTAACATGCCTCGATACGCTCCCGTCCTCATCGCGGCGGTTCTCCTGGCGGCTTGGCCGGCGGCCGCGGCCGGCCAGGACCGGTCCGTGGACTGCGTCGCGGCCGTCGTCAACGGCGCCGCCATCACCCGGTTCGATGTCGACGTCGCGGAGGCGGTCGGCCTGTTCAACCCGGTCAAAGGGG
Source organism: Acidobacteriota bacterium (assembly GCA_028749235.1). Lineage (GTDB taxonomy): Bacteria > Acidobacteriota > Aminicenantia > Aminicenantales > UBA4085 > UBA4085. Next base: position 5,716 of record JAQULS010000177.1, read on the forward strand.
CGGACGCGGCGGCCCGGCGGCTGGCCATCCTGGAGCTGCTGGTCGACCAGAAGCTCATCCTCGACCAGGTCCAGCCCGCCGTCCCGCCCGATCCGGCTGTCGTGGACACCGAATGGCGGCGGCTCTCGGCCAGGATCGGGGCGGATACACTGGCCGCGCGCTTGGCCCGGCTCGGCGCGGCCGAAGCCGACGTCCGGCCTTATCTCGAGGAGCGAATCCGCAGCCGCAAGATCGTGGCGGATCGCTTCCAGCGGACGGTCAGCGTCAGCCTGCGTGAAATCGAAGCCTACTACGCCGACATCTACGTCAAAGCCCGTCAGGCCGAGGGCCGGGCCGCGCAGCCGCTGGTCGACGTCCTGGACGCCATCGAAGCCGAGATCAAAAAGGGCAAGGTGGAAACCCAGGCCGCGGCCTGGATCGACGCCCTGCGGGAGCAGGCCGAAGTGGAAATCAGGCGCGACTGCTTAAAATGAGGAGATCGAGATGAAGAAAGCCGCGTTCCTCTTTCCGGGGCAGGGATCCCAGGCCGTCGGCATGGGGAAAAGCCTCTACGACTCCTCCGAGGAGGCCAAGCGCCTCTTCCAAGCCGCGGATGACGTCCTCGGCTACCCGCTGTCGCGCTTGTGCTTCG
>JAQULS010000178.1 GCA_028749235.1 Acidobacteriota bacterium
GAGGAGCGAGACGACCCAATCCGGCTGATCCATGAGGGCCAGGAGAAGCGGTTCGTCGCCCACGAGCTCGGCGGCCATCGAGAAGGGCGCGCTCAAGGCGCCGCGGACGAGAACCTCGCGCCCGGCATAGGTCTGCAGGCGCCGGCCCGCTTCGAGAAAGACGGGCATCCGGCCGCTTCGCTCGGGATCGGGCAAGGGCAAACCGAGGCTGCCGCCCGGCCGTAGCGGCCGTCCTTCGATCACCGGGACCTCCGGACCGTCGGAAAAGCGGACCCGGGCTCCGACCGCCTCGGCTTCGACATTGTAGACGTCCAGGCCGATGGTCAGCGCATCCGGTTCGTAGATCTCGAGCTCGCGGGAAAGAGCCCGCTCGAGGAGCACGGTGTTTCGGGCCACGGCGGAGGGGGTCGATCCGACGAGCGCCGCCTTGTGCTCATAGACGGCCGGGAGAAACGGCGGCCGATCGGCGGGCCGTCCCGCGAGAAGCGCCTCGATCCGCTCCCTGCCGTTCATGGCTTTGGCCTATCATACCCCATCCGCCGCCGCCCGGGAATTGACCACCCCCCCGGCCTGTGGTACAACGGCGGGGACGCGAGGTGCGTGCATGAACGGAAACATCCCGGTCCTTTTCGTAACCGGCCGAACCCTGCCCGAAGCCTGGGAAAAGGCCGTCCTGGCCTGCTGGCGCGAGGGGGCGGAGATCAAGACCGAATACGACAAGACGGGCGACCCGCCCAGCCGCGACTGCACCATGACCTGGGTGGTCGAGGACCCCTTCGCCGAGCCGCGCATCCACCGCGCCTTCCCGGGCGGCCTGGAGGACCTGGAGGTCTATCGCCAGGAAGTCGTCGACGGCGTGCACGATCATTGGATCGCCCCGCAGGAAGGCAAGTGGACCTACACCTACCACAAGCGGCTTTTCGCCTACGACATCGAAGGCCGAAGCATCGACCAGATCGAAGCCGCGATCCGCAAGCTGGCCGAGACCGGGCACACCCGGCGGGCCCAGGCCATCACCTGGAACGTCAGCCTCGATCCGCCGACCTATGACCCGCCCTGTCTGCAGCGGCTGTGGTTCCGCCTGCTCGACGACGAGGAAGGCCGGCCCGTCCTCAACATGAACGCCCACTGGCGGTCGCGCGACGCCTATAAGGCCGCCTATATGAACGTCTTCGCCCTGACCGACCTGCAGCGCCGTATCGCCGGGCGCATCGGCGAAAGAATCGGCCGCCCGGTCAGGGTCGGCCGCTACGCCGACCTCGTCGACAGCTTCCACATCTACGGATCCTATTTCAAGGATTTTGAGGGCTTTCTCAAGATGGTCGAGAAGCGGCGCTTCGAGGACCGGACCTGGAACAGCTCCTACGCCGAGCCGATGTTCGCCGAAGCCCGGGAAAGGCTCCGGCGCGAAAAAGAGGAGGGGCGCTGACGCGCCCGCCCCCTTTGACCACACTCGACATCCTGCTGACTGTCCTGACGGCGGTCTCGGCCTCGGCCGCGATCGTCGCCGAAACCCGGGAACGGCGGGATCTTATGTGGATCTTCAAGCCCGCCGCGATGATTCCCATCATCATCCTGGCCGCCCTGCGGCCGGGGACGGGATCGCCCGGCGTCTACAAAATATTTTTACTGGCCGGTCTCGTCGCCGCCCTGGCCGGCGACCTTCTGGTCATCCGTATCGATAAGCTTTTTCTGGCCGGGCTGGCGGCGTTTCTCGTCGCCCATCTTCTCAACATTCGGGCCTTTCTTTCGGTGACGCCGCCGCGGGTCGATTTCCTGTCCGTCCTGCCGCTTTTCCTGTTCGCCCTTTTCATGATGGGCATCCTCTTCCCTTACCTGGGCAAGCTCAAGATCCCGGTCGCCGCCTATATCCTGGTCATCACGGTCATGGCCGGACTGGCCGCGGACCGCTACGTCGTTATGGGCGGGACTCTCGCCTTCCGGGCCTTCGCCGGGGCGATCCTCTTTTTGATCTCGGATGCCGTTTTGGCCTTAAACCGGTTCGCCCGCAAGATCCCCTGCGGCTCGGCCCTTAAGCTGGCTGCTTACTTCGCCGCCCAGTGGCTTTTGGCGATGTCCATCTAGTCATTACCAGACACATACTTAATTCCGGCGCCCGGGTTTATAGCGGCTTTAGTGAAGGAAGAAGCTTTCGGCCAAGACGGAATTAAGTATGTGTCTGGTAATTGAGAGAGAAACCCCGCAGCAATTCGGCCAGGACGCCGGCCGCGTTCCGGCCGGCGGAGGTCAACATCCAGAAAACCGGGCCGTCAAGCACGGCGGCCGCGGCTTTTTCGCCCTGGCTTAGGCTCAAAACGGTTCGCCCTTCTTTCGTCGCGCGCTCCGGCTTGCCCGGGCCCGCGAAACGGGCCAGGGCTTCGGCGGCCGCGGCCTCGGCCTTGGCCCACGGGGTAAAATACCCTTCCTGCAAAACGGCCTTGGCCCCATCGGGGCCGGCCATCTCGACGACCGTCGTATCGGGCCAGACCGCGTCGAGCCTGCCGAAGGCAAAACGGCTGGGCTTGACCAGGCTCAACCCGAGCCAGGAGTTGTGGTAGACGTCGCCCTCGATCGTATAGGACTTCGCCGTCTCCGGCACGACGACCCTCTTGCCGTCCGGCCCGGCATACTCGAGGATCCGGATATCGACCTGGCCGAAGACGGCCTGGACCGGCCCGGAAACAAGCGATCCGGATCCGTCCCGGAAAGACGAGGCCGACAAGCCGATATGAGCCGCATCCGCCGCTCCCGGAGAGACGATGGCCGCGTCGAGCGGCATCCAGGTTCCGCCGACGCGGATTTCGGTCCAGGCATGGCCGCCGAATATCCCCAGGACGTAGACATAGCCGATGACGACCCGGGAGGGGATGCCGGCCGCCCGGGCCAGCGCCGCCAGCAGCGTCGCGTAGCCGAGGCAAGTCCCCCGCCGGTTCTTGAACAGCTCGGAGGACGGCGCCAGGGCGATGCCCAAGTCGAAGCTCATGTGCTCGGCCACCCAGCGCTCGAGCTTGAGCCCGGCTTTCCAGACGTCGCTCTCCCCCGCCAACGCCTCGAGGGCGGTGCGGCGAAGGGCTAGGTCATCCGACTGGATGGTCGCATTGGGCTCCAGGAACTCCCGGTCGGCGTCGAACTTCGGCAGGGGAAGGCGGGCCGGAGGCGGGACATCCGGACGCCGCAGCTCGAGGTCGATCGTCTTCGCGGTCCGCTCGACCGCCTTGGGAGAAGGCCCGGCGAATTCCGGCCAGGCGGTTCCCTCGCCGCGCCTCGTCAGCCGGACCTTGAGGAAAGCCATCGTCCGAGCCCGGGGCAAGCGGATATTGGAATGGATGATCGAGCGGGAATAGATCTCCTCCGGCAGGAAGCCTCCGCCCGCCGCGGCCAAAGCCTCCTCCTTGGTCGAACCGACGATTTCCGCCGTCCCGAACGGAGTGGGCGCTTCCTGGCGCCGGACCTCGCGTTTTTCGTCAAGCCACGATACGGTCTTGACGCCATCCGCGGCCAAGACCTCCTCGACCTTGAGCAGGAGCACGATCTTCCCGTCCAGAAGGATGTCTTCCCAAGCCAAGGCGGTCTGGCTGCCCCGGCTCACCGCCTCGGACTCGGAAGAAAAGGTCTGGAACTCGATCCGGTCGCCGGGCTTGCGAACCTGGGCCAGCGAGAGCCGCCGGACGCCTTCCGGTCCGAGAAGCTCGCCCGAATAGGCGATCGACCGGGAGTAGCTTTTCCCCCCGGCTTGGCTTTTGACTTCGATGACGCCGTCCTTGATCAGGGCTTCGCTCTTCGTGGCCAAAACGGAGGCCCGCAATTCGTAAGCGATTTTCCGCAGCCTCCCGTCGGCCGTTTCCTCGCTCTTCGTCAGGGCCTCGATTTCAACCTTGCTCCCCAGCCGGTTGATGACCATCTTCATGGTCGAATCGGAAACATGCACGGCGGACGGACCCGCGCCGCGGAGGCTCGTCTCCTCCCGAACGTAGCCGACCGGCGTTCCGCCCAGCCGGAGGACGTACCATTGCGTCCCGGCTCCGGGAGCTTGGCCGGAAACGCCCGCCGCGGGCAGGGTTGAAAAGACGGACAGGAGGATGAAGCTCAAGACCCGGACGGCCCGGGCCGTTTTCCGATCGCGTGCTTGGGTGGCAGGCATGCTCTCTCTCTCGGTCAACGAATAGGCCCGGCGGGCGGCTCGAAGCGGATCTCGGCCAGAACGGGATAGTGATCCGAGGCGAAGCGGCCGTCCCATTTTTCGGCGATGACCCCGCTCCTCGCCGCGGCGATCCCGCCCCGGACGAAGACGTGGTCGATGATCGAACCGGCTCCGGTCACGGATCCGAACCCGTTGAAGGAAAGGCTTCCGCCATAGGGAGGCCGGCCGGATATCGTCCGGGCATCGACAAGCGCCGCACCGCCATCGACTCCCGCCGTCAGGATGCGGTAGGGCTCATCCGAGGACGCGCAGTTGAAATCGCCCGTGACCACCGCCGGTCCGGTTCCGGCGATCTCGACGATCTTGCGGAGAAGGAGCGCGGCGCTTTCCCGGCGGGCCGTCGTCCCGAGGTGATCGAAGTGGGTGTTGAAGACGTAGAATGTCCGCCCCGTCGCGATCTCCGCGAATTTCCCCCAAGTGACGATCCGGTTGCAGGCGCCGTCCCAGCCCCGGCTGCCGGGGACGTCCGGCGTCGCCGATAGCCAGAACGTGGCCTGCTCCAGGAGCCGGAACCGGCCCCTGGCGTAGAAGATCGGGCCGAATTCGCCGCCGTCCCGGCCGTCATCGCGGCCGACGCCGAACCAGCCGTAGCCGGGCAGAAGGCGCTCCAGATCGTCGATCTGGCCGCGCAAGACTTCCTGCATGCCGACGATCGCCGCTTCATGAAAGAATATGGTTGAAGCGACCATCTCCTTGCGAAGGGGCCAGGCGTTCGGCCCGTCGTTGGCGTTGCCGTTCCGGATGTTGAAGGTCATGACGACGAGACCCTCGGACGGGGCGGCGGCGGCGCCTTCCGCCTTCGCGGCGCGGAGCCCGGACGCCGCGGCCATGAGGAGAAAAGCGGTCAAGATAATGACGGCCGGGTCTCGTCGCGCCTGGGGCATGGATCGATCCTCCCGGGCCCATCTTAGATCGGCGCCCCGGAAGCGTCAACCGGATCCGGACGCCGCCTCCGAGCCGACTGAGAAGAATCCCGACGCGGCTCGATTGCATTTCCGGAGCGGATTGATGAAGATAGGCCGAGATCCGTTCAACTTTGGAGGACCGCATGAGACCTGCCCCGATGGCCGCGCCGCGCACCCGTTTGTTCCTGACGGCGGGCTCACTCCTGCTCACGGCGGTTGCCGTCTTTCTCCCCCTCGAGGCCGCGGCTCCGGCCGGACCGGCGGCCCCCGCGAAACCCGCCGCGGCGGCCGGCTACGGCTACCGCCTGCCCGACGGCCAAGTAAGCCCGCTTTGGTGGGCCGAGGGCGCTTACAAAGTCATGCGGGACGACCCTCTGCCGGCGGCCAAAAGCCCCGGGGTTTCGATCTCCGCCGCCGGCAACGAATTCGAACCGTTTCTGCTCGTCCTGCGGCCGGCGGCCAGCCTGGACGACGTCCGCGTTTCCGTTTCCGATTTGGCCGGACCGCGAGGCGCTGCTCTTCCCGCCGCCGCGATCTCGATCAGATCGGTGGAGTACGTCCGCGTGACGACGCCGACCGATGCGGCGGCGAAGCCCGGCTGGTGGCCCGATCCCCTGCCGCCCGTGGAAGGTCCGTTTTCGGCCGCCGGCGGGGAAAATCATCCCCTATGGATAACGGTCAAGGTGCCGGCCGAGGCCGTCCCCGGCGAATACAAAGGCCTGATCCGCCTGACGGCGGGCGCCCGGCGGCAAACCGTGCCGTTGACGCTCAAGGTTCGGGACTTCGCGCTCCCCTCCCGTTCCTCGATTCGCTCCTCCTTCGGCCTGCCGACCGAACATATCCGGCTCTATCACAACCTGGAGACCCGCGAGGAGCTCGAAAAAGTCGTCGATCTTTACTACCAGGACATGCGCGACCACCGGGTTGCCCCCACGTATCCTTTCGAGCTTTATCCGATCGAAGTCGAATTCGACGGCTTGCCCTGGAAAGGCGGCGAGTTCGCCTCCAACAATCCCCACGGCGGCGGACGCTGTCTCAAGATCGTCGACGACGACCATGCCGCCAACGTGGAAACTTCGTCGGCCGGAACGATTCCCGTCGAGACCGGCGAGGCCTACAGCTTGAGCCTGTGGGCCAGGGCCGCAGCCGATGGCCAGGATGCGACGGTCATGCTGGAAGCCCTGGATTCGTCCGGCAAGCCCGTCTATCCCTGCGCTTTTCTTAGGGCCTTCAAGG
>JAQULS010000179.1 GCA_028749235.1 Acidobacteriota bacterium
CAGTTTTTCGTCTCCGAGCTCGCCTCCCACGGCATCACGGCCGTCGCCTTTTCCGAAGGCGTTTCGCTGGAAGAGCTGACCCGGCTTGTCGTCCTCTTGTCGGCCCGGGAGGCGGGGCGTACGATTCCGTTCGAAGAGGCCGTGCGAACCCTGCGCGAGGCCGGGGTCGCCCACATCACCCTGGAAGCGAATCCGCCCGAGGATGAAGAAGCCGGACCATACGCCCGCCTGGTGAAAGTCTACTTCCTGGGCATCCGAATGCTGCGCGAGATCATCGACCAGCAGAAGCGAGAGGGCGGATTCTCGATCGGCCTGGCCCGACGCTGGATACAGGCCATGATCCGGCACCTCGAGGAAGACGAGTCCTTCTGCCTGGGGCTGACCACGATGAAGAACGCCGAAGGCTACCACGCCAACCACGGCGTCAACGTGGCCGTCCTGGCGACCGCCCTAGGCCGCCGGCTCAACCTGCCGCGCAGGGACCTCATGGATCTGGGAGTCTCGGCCCTCCTGCACGACTTCGGCACGCTCGAAGTATCGCCCGCCATCCTGGAGAAGCCCGCCGTCCTGACCGGCGAGGAGCGAGCCGCGCTGAACAAGCAGTCGCGGCAGGGAGCGCAGACGCTCATCCCCTTGCAGACCGGCCGCGTCCTTCCGGTCAAGGCCCTCGAGGTCGCCATGGAGCACCGCCAGTCGATGGACCCGGCCCGGCGCGAAGCCGGTCGGGCCGGACGGACGATCCACCTGTTCAGCCGCATCGTCCGCATCGCCGACGTTTATGACGCCATGACGACCAAGCGCGTCTACCGGCCGCAGGCCTTCGCCCCGGCCGAAGCCCTGAAGATGATGAGCGGCGAGAAAGGCCGGGATTTCGACCCCCTCCTGCTCAAAGCCTTCGCCGCCATGCTCGGCCCCTACCCGGTGGGATCGCTGGTCGTCCTGGACGGCGGCGAAATCGGCCTGGTCATGGCCATCCCTTCCCACCCGGCCCTCTCGGCCCGGCCCGAGATCAAGCTCATCACCGACGCCGACGGCCTCAAGATCGACGGACCGGTGATTCATTTGGCCGAGGCCGCCGCAGCCAAGCAAGGGAGGGCCATCGTCCTCGGCCTCAACGCCGAAGCTTACGGCGTCCGCCCCATCGAATATTTCCTGGCCCGAGCCCGGCACGATGAATGAGAACATCATGAAGCCGCGCTGGATCGCCATGGCCTCGCCGCGGCGCTTTCGAACCCGGGGCACGACCCTGTCGGGCATCTACCGGGGAGACTACGTCCAGGCCTTCGGGGTTTATTTCTGGAAACGGGTGGAAATCCCCCGCGGGACCCTCCGGCTGCGGATCGAAGCCTGCGGCCTGGGCTTTTTCGAGCTTTGTCTCGACGGTCACAAGATCGGCGACCGGGTTCTCGATCCGGCCCCGACGGATTACCGCAAGCGGGCCCTGCTGACGGTCTTCGAGCCGCCGGTCCCGGCGCCGGGCTCTCATGATCTTCTGGCGGTCGTGGGAAACGGCCGCTATTTTCCGGCCTTCGGCGGCGACGATCCCAAGCTCTTCTGCCGCGTCCTCGTGGACGTCGGAGCAGGCTTCCGGCCGGCCGCGGTGAGCGACGAAACCTGGCGGGCGGGGCACGGCCCGATCCGCGCCAACGGACTTTACTTCGGCGAAATCTACGATGCCCGCATCCCCATCCGCCCGGAGCGGTGGAAGAGGGCGATCACGGTCCGGGGGCCCAGGCTCGGACGCGACGAGATCCCGCCGATCCGGGTCTGCGAAACGCTCCTCCCCCGCTCCGTGCGCAAGCCGGAGGCGGGCCGGCGGATCGTCGACTTCGGCCGCAACTTCGCCGGCTGGGTCCGGCTCTCCGGCCGCGGACGGGCCGGAGCCAGGATCACGATCCGGCACGCCGAACTGCGGGACGAAGCCGGTGAAATCAACGTCTCGCCCAACCAGGGCGCGGCCGCGACCGACATCTACATTTTCGCCGGAAGCGGCCGGGAAAGCCATGAGCCGCGCTTCACCCAGCACGGTTTTCGCTACGCCGAGCTGACCGGATCCGAAGACGTTCTGAAGAGCCTCCGGGTCGAGGGGCGGGTGGTCCATACCGATGTCGCCGCGACGGGCCGGTTCGGCTGCGCCCGGCCTATCATCGAGGCCGTTCACCGCAACGTCCGGCGGGGCCTGCTGTCGAACTTCATGGGCATGCCCACGGACTGCCCCCAGCGCGACGAGAGGCAGGGCTGGATGGCCGACGCCCACCTGGCGGCGGAGGCGGCCATCCTGAACTTCGACATGGCCGCGTTTGACCGCAAGTTCCTGCGGGACATCCGCGACGCCCAGGACCGCCGGGGAAGCATCCCCGATTTCGTGCCGGCCTATCTGGCGCGCTTCGCCCCGGCCGATCCGGCCTGGGGCTCGGCATACGTCACCGTGGCCTGGCTCCTCTACTGGTATTACGGAGACCGGGAAACGCTCGAAGAGCACTTCGACGGGCTGGCCAAGTACGTGGACTTCCTGGCCGCCAACGCCCGCGGCCACATCATCGAAAGCTTGGGCAAGTACGGCGACTGGTGCCCGCCCGGAAGCATCGCCCCCAAGAAGGCGAGCCTGGCCCTGACCTCGACCTGGTATTACGCCCATGACACCATCTTCCTGGCCCGGATCGCGGACGCGCTGGGCCGCCGGGACGAGGCCAAGACCCTCAAGGCGCGGGCGGCCGCGATCACCGACGCCTTCAACAAGCGCTTCCTGCGCGGCGGACAATACGAGGTGCCCCGCTCGGGACCGGTCGATCTCCTGCCGGGGCAGACGTCCAACGCCCTGCCGCTGTGGCTGGGGATCGTGCCGGACGCCGCGCGGCGGGGCGTCTTCGCCGCCTTGATCAAAGCCGTGGCCGACGATCAGGATTATCATCTCGACACGGGCATTCTCGGGACGCGGTACCTGCTCGAAGCCCTGAGCCTCGGCGGCCGGACCGACGCCGCCTTCCGGATCGTATCCCAGAAAAGCTACCCGGGCTGGGGATACATGGTCCGGGAAGGCGCCACGACGCTCTGGGAACGCTGGGAGAAGATTGGAAGCGGCGGCATGAACTCGCACAATCACGTCATGCTGGGAAGTGTCGACGCCTGGCTCTATAAATACCTGGCGGGCGTCCGGTGCGCCGCCCCGGGCTGGGCCAAAGCCGTCATCGAGCCGCCCCGCTTGGAGGGCTGCCCATCGGCGCGGGCTTCGGTCGCCGCCGGAGGCGGGACGCTCGCCGCGTCCTGGACGAATGAACCGGGCGAATTCCGGCTCGACGTCCGCGTTCCGGCCGGAACGGAAGCCGAGGTCCGGATCCCCCTGCCGTCCCCCCGCGCCTCGGTCGAGGACGAAAAAGGCCTCGTCAGGGACGGCCGCAAGAGCGCGGCGGGCAGGCTGGTGATCAAGCTGCGGGGCGAATCCCGCCGCTTCCGCATTAAAAAATAGGGGGACGAGCCTTTGTCGCTCTCCTATTCGCGAGAATATGAGGGCCGCCACCAAAACTCCTTTTTGGGAGCCGTAGAATCTCCATGGAACAATCGTCCAATCAAGACCCGCTCACGGCGCATTGTACCGTTCCCCCGAACGGTAACCCCGGAACGCTATCCCCGGAGATGGGAGAAGATCCTATTATTAGCCCCTTGCATATATTCCAATTATTGCTTATAATGATTATGGAATATATAAGTTCCCAAGGAGGCCATTATGGAGCTATTGAATAAAGACGTCCGCGAAGCCACCCAAAAGCGGTTTGAGGAAATGACCGGCAGGGTCCGGATTCTCCATTTTACACAGGAGCCCCCCAAGCTCGTCCGGCTCGGCTCTGCCGATGGACAGGATGCCGCCTTCTTCAAAGAGACCCAACAGCTCCTGCGGGAAGTCTCCGATCTGTCCGAGAAGATCGATTTTCAGATCTTCGACTTCAAATCGGACAAGGAAACGGCGGCGGCCTACGGCATCGACAAGATACCGGCCACGGTGATCATGGCGGACGAGGACTACGGCATTAGAATTTTCGGCATTCCCTCGGGATATGAGTACCAGACGCTGATCGACGGCATCGTCGACGTCTCGAAACGGGATTCGGGGCTGGCCGAGGCCACGCGGAAGGCGCTCAAAGCCGTCGACAAGGACATCCGCATCCAGGTTTTCGTCACCCCGACCTGCCCCTATTGCGGGATCGCCGTCCGCCTGGCTCACCAATTCGCCCTGGAATCGCCCCGGATCAAGGGCGAAATGATCGAATCGACCGAGTTCCCGCAGCTCTCCGACAAGTACGGCGTCTACGGCGTCCCCAAGACGATCGTCAACGAGACCATCCACTTCGAAGGCGCCGTCCCCGAAGGAGTCTTCCTGGAAAACGTCTTGCAAGCGGTTTCGGAAGACAAAACCAAGTAATATCTTAATTTACGAAGCCAAACGGGACGAAATTTTTTCCGACGGCATATATATCACTCTTTTTGAATAATATCCGTGTTCATAAAGAGGCGGATGATCCTTTTTTCCGTCCGTTTCCAATTGACATCATTCCAATCGGTGCTATAATAAGCCGACTTCCATGGCTATCCTCAAGAAAAAAAAGGAAAACCGTGTTTGCGTCATCGGCCTGGACGGGGTCCCCTACAGCCTGATTCTCGATTTGGCCCAAAAAGGGGTCATGTCCACACTCGGCCGGATCATCGACGCCGGCCACCTGCACCGAATGAAGGCCAGCCTGCCCGAAATCTCCGCCGTCTCCTGGACGAACTTCATGACCGGAACGGATTCGGGCAACCACGGCATCTTCGGCTTCACCGACCTCAAGCCGAAATCCTATGAGCTGCGCTTTCCCAACTTCTCCGACGTCAAGGCGCCCGTCTTCTGGGATGATCTCGGCCGGCGGGGCAAGAAGTGCGTCGTCATCAACCAGCCCTCGACCTACCCGGCCCGCCCGATCAACGGCGTCCTCATCTCCGGGTTCGTGGCCATCGATCTGGCCAAGGCCGTCTACCCTCTCGATCTCAAGCTGCCCCTGGAACAGGCGGGCTACCAGATCGACATCGACACCCTCAAGGCCCGCGAGAACCACAACTTCCTGTGGCAGGAGCTGATCAAGACGATGATGGGCCGCCAGAAGGCCCTCAACATGTTCTGGGAGGATTCCTGGGACTATTTCGAGCTCGTCTTCACCGGGACCGACCGCTTGCACCACTACCTGTGGCCGGCCGTCGAGAACCCGGATCATCCCCATCACCAGAACGTCCTCGAGTACTATCGCCAGATCGACCGGGTCATCAATAAGATCTTCACCACATTCCGCAAGAACCCAGGCGACGACGAGAACATCTTCTTCCTCTCCGACCACGGCTTTTGCGCCATCCAGCAGGAGGTCTACCTGAACGCCTGGCTGGAGAAGGAGCACTTCCTCAAATTCGCCAAAAGCCAGCCGGCCGGGTTGGAGGACATCTCACCCAAGGCCGTGGCCTTCGCCCTCGACCCCAACCGCATCTACCTCCATTACCGCGAACGCTACCCCAACGGCCAGGTCAAATTGAGCGAGGCCAAGCCGATCAAGGAACAGATCATCCACAAGCTCAAGAAGCTCGAATACCAGGGCCGCAAGGTCGTGCGCGAGGTCTTCTACGCCAAGGATATCTATGCCGGCCCGCTGACGGCCAAAGGCCCCGACCTGATCGTCCTCTCCGAACCCGGATTCGACATGAAAGGATCGATCAAGAGAAAAGAGATTTTCGGCCGCACGCCCGGCCTGCACGGCATGCATACCTGGGACGACGCCTTCTTCCTGGCCAAGCAGGACTTCGGCGGCTCGTTGGCCATCCAGGACACGGCCAAGATCATCCTGGACCGGTTCTGATGGCCCTGTCGGCGCGCCCGCATCCCCGCCACCTCATTCTGGCGGCCGCGGGCCTGTTGGCGCTGGGGCTTCCGCTGTCCGGCTACATCGGGCCGGGAGCCGGATTCGCCTTTCTCTCCTCATTCCTGGTCCTCTTTCTGACTTTTTTCCTGGCCATCTTTTCGTTCCTGTCCTGGCCCTTCCGCCTCCTTTGGCGCCTCATCCGGGGCGGCCGGGCCTACAAGAACAGCCTGGTCGACCAGGTCGTCGTCGTCGGCCTGGACGGCCTATCGCCGGAGCTGGCCGAAAAGTGGATGGCCGAGGGCAAGCTCCCCCAGTTTTCCAAACTCAAGGCCGAAGGCTATTACGGCCGGCTGCGGACGACCACCCCGGCCATCTCGCCG
>JAQULS010000049.1 GCA_028749235.1 Acidobacteriota bacterium
GGCGCCTGATCCCGATCGACGTCACGGCCATGATGATGTCCATTTTCAACATGATCATCATCCCCATCGTGGCCGGCCTGCTCGCCCACGGGATCCTCTACGGCCGGAAGAAATGGACCCGGGCGGCCGGAACTCTGGCGCTTGCCGGCGCCGGCTTCCTGGCGGCGTCCGCGACCGTCATCGCGGCGCCGAGCGGCTGGTGGGGCGCGCTGTCGCCCTTGCGCAACGGCCTCATCCTCGGCTTCGTCCTCCTGGCCCTGTCGGCCTTGGCCAAGCTCGTCATCACCATTTGGCTCCACGGTCCCGAACATTGGATGGATAAGGCCCTGCCGATCATATCCATGGCCTCCATATGCCTGATCATCGCCGTCATCACCGCCCAGTCGCGCGACCAGCTCCTATCGGTCGGGCCTCTTCTCATCTTGGCCGCGATTGTCCACAACGGAACGGGCTACAGCCTCGGTTACTGGGGCGCGCGTCTGGCCCGTCTGGACGAAAGCGCCTGCCGGGCCGTGGCCATGGAAGTCGGGATGCAGAACGGGGGCATGGCCTCGGGCCTGGCCATCGACGTGCTCAAGAGCACCAATGCCGCCCTGGCTCCGGCCATCTTCGGCCCCTGGATGAACGTGTCCGGTTCTTTGCTGGCCGGTTGGTGGCGGCGGCGGCCGGTCAAACCCAAGCCCGCGGCGAACGCCTGAAGGAGGTTCCACGATGAGCGATCGGAAGACGATGACGCGGCGCACGGCCCTTCGGAACGTGGGTTTGATGGGGGCGGGCGCGGCTCTGGGCGCGGCCGTTCCTCCGGCCGGGCTCCGGGCCGAGCCGGCCAAGGCCGATATTCTGGCCGTGATCGGCGATCGCTGGCACAGCTTCGACTACCTCCGCACGGCCTTCACCCGAACGCTGGTCAAGGAAGGGGGCGCCACGGTCGAGTTCGCGCCCGCACCTTCGGATTTCGACGCGGCGAGGCTTGCCGGGCACAAGCTCCTGCTCATGCTCTGTGACGGCCTGGCTTTCCCGGGTGGATACACGACCACATATCCGTTTATGGAGCCGGACAAGGTCAAGATCGTCAGCGACCCGCCCGTCGAGGGGTTGGACGAGACGTCGGTGAATTGGCTCACGCCCGCCCAGGGGAAAGCCATCCGCGAGTTCGTGGAGCGGGGCGGCTCGGCCTGGTTTTTCCACAACGCCAACTACATCTCCGGCGGCAACGCCGACTTCCGCCATGTCGAGGGCGCGTTGTTCACCGGGCACACGGGCTTCCGCCCCTACAAGATGAAGATCGTCGCGCCCGATCATCCGATCACCCGGGGCGTCAAGGATTTCGTCGTGACCGAGGAGCAGCACTATCTAATCTATGACAAAGACCCCAAGACGGTCCTGATCCGCAGCGTCAACGAGGATGGGCAGGAATATTCCACTCCCCAGCACGGCAACCAGGGAGCGACGTGCGAGGCCTGTTGGGCCTACGACTACGGGAAAGGCCGGGTTTGTTACATGGCGCCCGGTCACACCATCCCCAGCTTGTGGAACCCCGAGTACGTCAAGCTCCAGAAGAACGCCCTGCGCTGGCTGCTGCGGCAAACCTGATAGACCGCCGTCCTCAGCGCTCGACGATCCGGTATTGATGATAGGCGGCGCCGTGATCGCGGTCGAGCAGGTAGAGCCGGTCGCCCCAAATCCAGATCCCGTCCACGAACTGCGAAACGGGCAGAGTCCCCAGAAGGACGCCCTGGGGATCAAAGATGTCCAGTTGAAACATATCGGTCGTCCGCAGGTCCGTATTGCCCTCCACCTTCTTACTTATCAATCCCGTTGGACCGAACGACTTCGATATATATATCCCCTCCTCGGGTTTGATCTGTCTGCGGCATGTGACGACCCAGATGCGGCCGGCGCCGTCGACCGCAACCCCGTTGGAGCATAAGTTCATTTTAGGCCCTTTATAGCTGGCCGAGTCGGCTGTCTTCTTGTACTCTCCCTTTTCGATCACTTTGGTATCGAAATTCAACGGCCGGTCCGCCCGCCAGAGGATCTTGCCTTCGGTAGAATACTTCTCGACGCGGTTTTGTTTATAGAAGGAAATGACCGGGCTTCCGTCGCCGCCGATAGCGGTCGAAATGCCGTTCGCGGACTGATTCGTGACGGCCTCGCCGAAGTCGACGGGTAAACAGAATTCCCCAAGTATCTCTTCCTCTTCATTCATACGCTTCAAGAGGATCGTGGGCGAAACGGGCTCCGGACCGGTCGAGTATGATTCGCTGACGAGAAACGAACCATCCTTCATCGGGCGAATGCTCGTGAGGCGCCTCTTGAGGAAGCGAATCGCTCGGTCCTCGCGGCCGTCGGGTGTCAAGATCATGAGCCTACGCTGGTTTCTATCCAGAACCCACAATCGGCCTTTCGCGTCGATGTCCAGCGAGTCGATGGAGTCGAACTCCCCGGGACCCTGGCCTTTCCGGCCGAGCGAGGCTAGGAACTTCCCGTTCTTATCGAACTTCTGGATGCGGACGTTGCCGACATCGGCGATATAGATATTCTCCCGACGGTCCTCGACGAGATTGCCGGGAGTGTCGAAAGCAAGGTTCTCGTCCTCGGTGTCAATATCGCCGATTATCCGGATCAGCTCGAGCCCGGCCTTGGGATTCGTTCCCCACCGTCCGGTTTTTCCATTATGGATGATCCGGATACCATCCTTGGTTTCGACCGTTTGCGGAGCGGAAACGGCGGGAATCGCCGTCATTATGAAAAAGACGATAATTCCAATCGTCCCTAAAGGTCGAGCATTCATGTTCCCTCCTCTGTCGCCGATACGACTCGAGATTAAAGCATATCCTCGCTTGTTTATTATGCGTAATCGTCCACTCGCAGTTTATTACATATTGGCAAGTTAACCCCATTTAACCTCTCATTAATTAGTCTGTTTCTGATAAATAAATACGTATGTGTCTGGTATTTCGAAAGCCCGGCGATTCCCTATTACCGCGCAACTTTCACGACAGCCGTCGCGGACTTCGTCGCATCGCTCTCCGATACGGCCCGGATGGTCACGATCGCCGAGCGGGAGCTTCCCTCGCCGGCCGCGACATAAACGGTCCGGGACAGGGAATGCCCCGCCTTCACGGCGGCCAGTCCATTGAGGAGCTGGACGGTCCAACCCTTTCCCTCCACCGAAGCCGTCAGCCGATAGATGTCCGAATCCAGGAAAGCGCGGGCGTCCATGGGATGCAAGGCCGCATCCGTCTCCGCCGCCGCGCCCGTGTTCTTCAGCTCGAACACGACAGGGACTTCGCCGCCATGGACATTCACGACGGTCGGAGCCTTGATGACGATGCCCCTCTTTGTGGGACCCGCGCCGTCGAGCGACCGGACAGCCAGCGTGTAGACGAGGATTCCGTCCTTGTCCTTGCGCAGATCGACGACGTAGAAATGCAGGCGGTTCGGCTCGTCGATCCACTCGCAGGCGCTGCCCGAATCGAGGCCGGCATGGAACAGGGCGTCATTGAGCTGTCGATAATCGGCGACCGTCCGCATGATCTTGCGTCCGTCGGGCTTGACGTAGTCGACTTTGCCTATGTCCTCTGGATGCGCGTCGATGACCCAGATATAGCTGTTGAATCCGTTGGGCCCGCCGTTTTGGCCGCGCAAGCCGTCCTTGTTCTTGGCAATCAGAACGCCGTTGTCGGGGGTGAACGAATCGTAGCCGATCCGCTGCACGACTTCCGCCGTGTAACAAGCATAGTTCGGCTTGCCCGGAGAGAGCGGATTCGCAGCCGGGTCGTCGACCGGCGTCCGATCGAAAGGCTCGGCGCCGTCCAGCCGGACCATGAGGCCGGTGAACGTTCCGGGCAGAGGCTCCACGGCCCGGGCCGTGACCTCGGCCGCCACTGGGCCGGTCTCGGCCAATTCCCGGCGGCTGACTTTCAGGAAAGCGGCCTCGGTGATGAACTTGTTCTCCAGGCGATTACGGACCATCAGCCCGGCCGGCATGGCCGCGCCTTGGATCGGCGGCACGACCCAGCGGCGATGCGGCCCCCCCGGGCCGTTGAAGCTGCCCCGGTCCATCATGTCCCAGGGCCCGGCGGCGACGCGCCGGTAAGGCTTGACGTAGGGATTGTTGTTGAGGTCCGGCAGGTCGAAGGCGAAATGCCCCAGCTCGTGGGTGATCGTCCCGGAATTCTCCCCCTGCCGCATCGAGGACAAGCCCCATTGCCGCGAGCCGGCCAGCCAACTCGTCCATTCGACGTAGCGGGTGGGAATCCAGCGGGGCTTGGCGGGATTGGGATTGCCCCACTCGGGCGGGATATCTTCTTTATTGTTGAACTTCATCTCGCCGAACTCCTGCCAGACTCCGGTTTCGTCGTAGCCGGCGTACATGCGCAGGACGGCATCGAACTTCTTAGGGACGTCGGGGCCGGCGTCAGACGCCCAGAGCGCGTCGCAGTCGCGCTCCATGCGGCCCTCGGGCTTACTGCCGTCGGGGGTCGACGCGTTCTGGCCCCACTCGTTCAGCCCGTAGTGCCAGAGCGGCTTGGGCATTCGGTAGGGGCCGAACGTCTCGACCTCGGTGATCCCGAACCTGCCGCGAGACTGCTCCATCCAGTAGCCGTTGATCGTCTGGCCGTGATTGACGGTGCCCGGCTTCGTGAAAAAGTCGGCGTAGAAGCGGGGCACGTCTACGCGGGCGATGGGGTCGATTTGGGGATTGCCAAAGGGATCCGAGCCCTTGGGCAGGGTGATCACGAACGGCTGGTCGGAGAAATCGATGGCCACCACGGCGAGCTTGAAGCCGCGCTCGGGTTTGAGCGCCGGATCGGCCCAATCCCGTCCCGGGATCGGCCGGTAGTCGGCCCAGGTCATCTCGTCCTGGTCCTGGACCCGCTGGGGATCGAGGGGCGGGCGGAGGCGGCCCGCGCCGGGGGCCTGAGAGACGGCCGGAAAGGGAATCAAGAGAAACGAAAGGAAAACCAAGCCGGCGAATCGGAATAAGGCTTTCATCATTTCCCCTCCGGACCGGAATTCCCGCCTCTCCCGACATCCTATATTACGTCAGGGGAGCCGCAAACGAAACCGTGCGGGTTAAGCCTTCTTGTTCCAAAGACGCCGGTAAGCGTCTTTGGCCGCGGGCGCCGAGGGAACGGCCGCGGGCCTTGTTTTGGAAAGTCAAATCGGTCATTATAATCGTCGAATTTCAGAAA
The DNA here is from genome assembly GCA_028749235.1 of Acidobacteriota bacterium. GTDB lineage: Bacteria > Acidobacteriota > Aminicenantia > Aminicenantales > UBA4085 > UBA4085. The sequence continues at coordinate 5,202 of JAQULS010000049.1, forward strand.
AGGTTGGATGAATTGAGCGAAAAACGGCATTCCGTCATTATCGGTTCGGGCAGCTACATCCCCGAGCGCCGCGCCCCCAACGCCTCCTTCCTGAAGGCGGAGTTCTACGACGGCGACGGGAAGCGGCTGGCCAAAGCCAACGAGGAGACGATCCGCAAGCTGGAGGAGATCACCGGGATCGCCGAGCGGCGCTACGTGACCGACGATCTCATGGCCTCCGACATCGCCGCTCTCGCCGCCCAAAACGCCCTGGACAGCTCGGGCGTGGATCGAGAAAGTCTCGACTACGTGATCGTCGCCCACGATTTCGGCGACGTCCGGGCCTCGAATCCGCGCTCCGAATTCGTGCCGACGCTGGCGGCCCGGGTCAAGCACCGGCTGGGCATCGTCAACCCGGGCACGGTCGCCTACGACATCGCCTTCGGCTGCCCGGGCTGGCTGCAGGCGGTCATTCAAGCCGACTATTATCTGCGCTCCGGCGACTGCCGCCGGGCGCTGGTGATCGGCACCGAAACCCTGTCGCGCGTCTCCGATCCGCACGACCGCGACTCCATGATTTACGCCGACGGGGCCGGGGCTACGATCCTGGAGGCCGTCGAGAGCAACGAGCCGATCGGGATTCTGTCGCATGCCATGCGGTCCGACACCCTCGACTACGCCTACCTGCTTTCCATGCAAAAGTCGTATCACCCCGAGCCGGGAGACGAACGGCTTTACCTTAAAATGGACGGCCACAAGCTCTACGAATACGCCCTCAAGACCGTGCCCCTGGTCCTCCTCGAATGTCTCAAGAAGGCCGGCCTCGGGATTCGCGATATCCGCAAGGTCCTGATCCACCAGGCGAACGAAAAGATGGACGAAGCCATCCTCAAGCGCGCCTTCAAGCTGGCCGGGATCGCCGAGCCGCCCGCCGACATCATGCCGATGACGATCGGCTGGCTGGGGAACAGCTCCGTGGCCACGCTGCCGACGCTCTACGATCTGATGGCCAAGGGGAAGCTGGACGGCCACCCTCTGCCGCACGGCTCGGCCGTCCTATTCGCCTCCGTCGGCGCCGGCATGAACAGCAACGCGGTCGCCTACCGCCTGCCTTAGCCGCGGAACGGGCGCCTCTCCATTCCTCCAAGATTAACGGAAGGGGCCCTGTTATATCGAAAGGCTTCGCGTCGTATAATTGATGGGAGGCGCTGAAGCCGTGAAAATCCTGATATCGAGAATCGCGGGCGGATTACTCCTGGCGGGGTGCCTGGCCGGGCTCGCCTGTTCCAAGCCCGAGCCTTTCCGGGCGACGACGACGACCGAATCGGGGGTTCTCATCGTTAAAAACCCGGCTCACCCCTTGTACGGGAAAGCTTCCCTGACCATGACCGAGGAACTCACCTTGAGCGGCCGGGAGGGGGACGAAGACGCCTTTTCGACCCTCGACAGCTTCGCCGTCGGCCGGGACGGAAACATCTTCGTCTGCAGCGAACGGGCGGCCATGGTCAAGACCTACAGCCGTCAGGGAGCCCTCCTGGGCTCCTTCCGGACCAATACACCGGAAGCCGGCGGTTTGGAGCATCCCAACCTTGCTGGAATAACCGCCGCCGGCGAAATCGCCATCGAGAGCGGCGGACATCTGGCCCTCGGCTTCTTCGCCCCGGACGGGCGCCTCCTGCGAAAGATATCCCTGGCCGGCTTCAACATTTTCCGCCTGGCCGTCGACTCGCGAGGCCGGATCCTCATGCATTCCTTCCGGATGATCCACCCCAACACGCTCTATTTTTTCCGGCAGTACGATGCCGGCCTGAAAGAGCTTCACAAATACGGCCAGTCCTGGGAGCCGCAGAGCGCCGGGAACAATTACTACCCCTACCTCCCGATCATGTGGTGGGCCCTGGACGCCCAAGACGGGGTCGTCTACGGTTATCCGGACCGGTATGAGATCAAGAGCTACGATGCGGGCGGATCGCTGTCGCGCGTCATCCGCCGGGAGGCCCGGCCCGTCGCCCTGACCGAGGCCGAGAAGGAAGCCTACCGCCGGGAATACGCCAAGGCGCCCTATGTCCGCCTCCACTTTCCCGAGGCCCATTCGGCCTTCCAGAAGTTCACGATCGACGAGAAGGGCTGGATCTACGTCATGACCTGGGAACCGGCGCCGGAGGGAGCCGGCGCCTGGTACGACGTCTTCGACGACAAGGGCATCTACACGGCCCGGGTCGCCCTGAACCGGATGCCCCAGGTCTGGACCGGGGACCGGGTCTATACGCTGGACAGGCGCGCCTCGGGCGAGATCGTCCTGACCCGGAACGAGTTCGCTTTGGACTTGCGCTGACGGTCAGCGGCCGGACGGGCGATAGCGGCCGAGAATCTCCGCGAAGGAAGCGGTCCCGCTGAGAAACTCGGAGGAGGCCGCGCCCGTGACCCAATCCCGATACAGCGAAGCCAAGTCCGCCGGACTCGCATCGCTGAAATGCTTGAGGAATTGGGCCGCCGTGGCCCCCTTTTCGCGGTACGTCCCGACAAAGCTCCGGACGCCGGCCAGAAACGCCTCTTCACCCAGGATCTCATGGAGAAGGGCGAAAAAGACCATCCCCTTGGTATAGGAGGCATCGGTCCTCTGGGCCTTGCCGTAGTCGATCATGGGGATTCCAGCCAGCTTGGCGTCGCGGGCCGCGGCCTTGCGGAAGGACTCGCGGCTGCGGGCCACCCGGGCCGCCACGGCGTCGGCCCGGCCGTCCAGGCGCTCCCGAGCCAGGGCTTGCAGGAACATGGCCAGCCCCTCGCTCTCGAACCGGGGCGGCAGGGGGTCGCGGGCCGGAACGTTCCAGAGGTGGGAAATCTCGTGATAGAGGGTATCGATCTTGTCCGGGTCGAGAAAAGCGTCCCGGGTCTGCAGAACGACCGTGTAGTCGGCCTGCGAGCCGTAGCCCTCGGGCACTTCGATCACCGAGAAATCGCCGCCGGGCAAGGGCCCGAACCAGCCGGCGAAGAGGTCCATGGCCGCTTTCATCCCGGCCATGACCCGGGCCGCGCCCGCCGCGTCGTCGGCGAAGTGGTAGACGCGCAGGGGGCGCCGCTCGTCCCGCAGAATGCGATAAGGCGCGACGGCCACGTCGATGCGCCAGTCGGGCCTCAGGCCCTCGTAAACGTACACGGCCTGGCCGTCCCGGACCGTCCGCTCGGCCAGCCGGCCTCCGTTCGCGACCGTCAGGGACTCGGGAACGGCGGTCCGGACGCGATAGGAGAACTCGGGCAATCCCGCCGCGCGATTGATCTCCCAGCAGGGAACGCCCGGCTGGGGATAGGCGAATGTCTCCATGCGGAAGACGGCAAAAGCCGGATCCACTTTGTCGCGGACGTAAGCCATGGCCTCGGGATAGCCGGCCAAGGCGCCCTCGTAGGCGATATGGAGGACCGCCGTCGCCGACGGAGCGAGGGGCGCGGGCGGCCGCACCCGGATGAATCCCGCCTGCAGGACGTCCCAATCCGAAAAGGACTCGACGGTGTGCTCGAAAGGCAGATCCCGTCCGGCTTCGTCCTTGAGGGACGTCACCTTGAAGAGCCGATAGAGAAGCAAGGGGATGACATCCGCCGGACGATCGGAAGCGTTGCGGATCGTCAGGCGGCAGTCCCCCGCCAGCCGCCCGGCCTTGAAGTCCGGACGCAAGTCCAGATCGTAGCGGACGGGAACGATTTGCAGGGCCGTTGTCCGGACGTCCGGCCTGGACGCATTCGCGAAGGCGGGGCCGGCCGCGAAGCCGAGGAGCACAGCCCAGACGACGAGCGCCCAGCCGTGGATTTTCGCATGTCTCATGGTTTCTTCCTCTCTCTCCGCGCCTTCCCGGCCGGAACGATGCGCTCATCTCATACAGACGTGACGAACGCGGAAAAGGTTCTACCTGCGGGAGCTCAGCGAAACAGGCGGACGATCCAGCGGCCGATCAGGAAGAGAATCGCGAGCCACAGCAGGACAATGAAGACGGCGGCGGTATAGCTGACGGGCTTGCGGGCGGCCGACAGCGACTTTTCCCGGGCGGCTTCGATGACGTCCGGGGGAGTGAGCTTCACGACGAGGGCCACGCCGAGAGGGATCAGGATGAGATCGTCGAGATAGCCGAGGATGGGAATGAAATCCGGAATCAGGTCGATGGGGCTTAGGGCGTAGGCCGCGGTGAGCGCCGCCAGGGCCCGGACATGGAACGGCGTCCGCGGATCGCGGGCGACATAATAGACCGTCAGCGTGAGCCGCTTCAAGCGGGCGGCTTTGGCCTTTAAAGAATCCGACCATTTCATGGGTTGCGGGCCGGATTATAACGCGGATCTCTCCCGGCGGGAACGGCCGGGCCGCAAGCGGGCCGCGAAATCGGATGGGAAAAACCGGCCGAATCTGGTATTGTGGATAGGTTCCGACTTAAGCCAGGAGAACATCCATGTCAGCCAAGCAATGGCCCGCGCCACCGGCCATGACCATCGATCCGAACAAGCGCTTCACCATCAAAATCGAAACCGTCCGAGGGACGATCGAGCTGGAGCTCGCGCCCCAGCACGCCCCTAAGACCGTCAATAATTTCGTCTTCCTGGCCCGCGAGGGCTTCTACGACGGGGTCAAGTTCCACCGCGTGATCTCCGACTTCATGATCCAGGGCGGCGATCCGACCGGAACCGGCCGGGGCGGCCCCGGCTACCAGTTCGGGGACGAGTTCTCCGGCAATCCCCTGAAACACGAAACGGGCGTCATCTCCATGGCCAACGCCGGCCCGGGCACCAACGGCAGCCAGTTCTTCATCACCCACTCGCCCCAGCCGCACCTCAACGGCAAGCACACCGTCTTCGGCAAGGTGATCAAGGGCCAGGATGTCGTCGACGCCGTCCGGACGGGCGACGTCATGACCAAGGTGACCGTCGGGGAAGAGTGAGCCGTCTCAGGCCAGCGCCGCCTCGGCCATGGCCGCCACGTTGCGCGGCGGGACGTTGGGCAGAATCGCCTCGTGGCTGGGGCTGCAGATCCAGCGCGGTCCGAACAGCCCCCGCAGGCGCCTGACCTCGGCCTTGACGGCTTCCGGCGTCCCGTTGACCAGCAATTCCTGCGTATCCACCCCGCCCAGGAAAGCGATCTTGCCGCCGAACTCGGCCGCCAGCCGTTCCGCCTCCATGCGCCCCGCCCGCGCCTGGAGCGGATGCAGGCATTCCACGCCCGCCTCGATCAGACGGGGAATGACCCGATAGATCGAGCCGCAGGAGTGCAGGATGACCTGATAGCCGGCGGCATGCGCCTGGTCGGTCAGCTTGCGGAACCAAGGCAGAACGAATTCATCGAAGTGGCGGGGGCTGATCAGGCAATCGATCTGGGTGCCAAAGTCGTTGCCGAAGAAGTATCCGTCCATGAGGATCCCGGCCTTGGCGAAAAAGCGCCGGTTCGCCTCCAGGTAGAACTCGCAGACCCGGGCCGTGACGGCGTGGACGACGTCGGGGTGGGTCTGCATTTTGATGAAGTAGGCCTCCATGCCCAGCAGGTCCATGACATTGTGGAAGAAGGGGGCCCAGAATCCGCCGGCCCGGTAGAACGGCCCCGCCGCCCCGAGCTCGGCCAGGCAGTCGTCGAAGTTCAGGTAGTCCGGATCGGGCCAATCGAATCGCTCGACGTCGGCCAGCGTTTCGGCCGAGGCCAGAGGCCCCGCCTCGCCGTGGAAGCGCTTGAACTCGGAAGCATCGAAAAGACCGTGACCCCGAGGATCCCGGTAGCCCGAGGCGCGGAATTGCGGCGTAATCCAGCGGAAGTCGTCGTGAAGCGCGCGGCGCAGCTCCTCCTCGCCCGTCGTCCCGAAGTAGCGATGAAGAAGCGGCCACGTCTCGGGATGAGGATTGCCGAGCCAGAAGCCGGTCCGCGGAACGGATCGCCCGGCAATGATCCCGCGGATGACGTCGCGTCCGGTCATAGAGCGTTTTTCTTCGCCGCCGCCGCCGTTGAAGTCCGCGGCGCCAAAACCTTCAGGGAGTTCTCGAGCAGCCGCGCCGCCATCACCGGCTGCAGGCCGGCCCCGGCATCCTTGAGCCCGGCCAGGATCGGCAGGCCGAAAAAGAGGATCCGGCCCTGGCCCAGCCGGGCCGCGAATCCGGCCGCGCCGATATTCCGGTCATGATCGCGGCCGTAGCCGATGAAAATCTCGACATCCCTCCCCTCGACGACGACGCCGGAGGTCCCGTCGATCGGGACCTGGTAATCGCTTTTCATAGCCTGGTCGACCGGCAATCCGTCGAGGACGGGGTGCTTGCGGCTGAAGCACCAGGAGCCCATCCATGAGGCTCGTGCCTCGCCGACCGCGGCCTTGAATTGGAAGGCCCCCGCCTCGGCCAGCCGCCGGGCATAGGCCTCCACGGCCTCCGCGCCCTCGGGCAGGACGAGCAGCGACGCGCCGCGGCGGACCCGGGCCAGCACGGCGTCATCCAGGGCTACGGGCCGGGCATAGGTTTCCCACAGCAAACCCGTCTTGTCGAGGTACGGTTTGCCGCCGCAGTTGACGGCGACGACCTTGCCGCCCGCCTCGACCTTGATCGCGCTGAACTTGGCGTAGTTGACCGTCCGGCGGGGCACGGTGACGCGGACGACGCCGTCGGGGGCGGGAATGTCGAAAACCCTGTCGATGGCCTTGCGGACGCCTCCCGCCGCGGCGGCGATATCGAAGTCCTTCAGCACGGTCCGGCCGTTGACGGCCACGTCGAAAACGCGCTTGCCGGGACCGCTCAAGGTCACTTCGGCGAAGCGCAGGGTGATTCGGGCCTGGCCCTTGGGCAGGCCGTCGAAAACGAACTCAAGGTTGTCGGCGTCGCCCCAGCTTTCGGAGCGGAACAGCTGGTCATCGTCCGTGTCCTCGATCTCCATGGCCGGATCGATGTCGGGCGAAGTCCAGCCGTAGAGCAGACGCTCACCCGCTATATAGAGGTCATAAGCGCGGGCCGGATTGTAGGCTTCGAAGGCGACGGCGGGAATCTTGGCCTGCAGGGAGGCGACGACCTTGGGATCGCCGCCGGTCACGGCGGCCGTTCGCGGCAGGGGCGCGGCCGGGCCGGCCGGGTCGACCACCGGAATCTCCTCCGTCCAAGCGACCGCCGGCATCCCTTCCACGGCGGCGAAGATGCGATAAACGCCCTCGAACTCCAGGGCGGGCGTTTCGATCCCCGCCTTGACGGGATAGACGAAGCGGTCCTTGCGGAAAGCCGGGATGTCGTAGGTCCCGAGCTCCGTCCGGGCGTAGTGCGGATCCTCCAGCCAGATCGTCATCCGGGCGCCGGCGGGGGCGTTCGTCTCGTTCAGGAGGTAGGCATCGACGACGGCGCGGCCGCCGAGCGCGGCGACCGCCGCCCGAGGCTTGATCACGGGCCGCAAAGGCGCCAGCCGGCGGGTCATGAGCTGGGGATTGCCCTTGAAGCGGCGCAGGTTGTCGACCAGGCCGGAATGATTCTCGATGGACGTCGATTCCCAGCCGCTGATGACCAGAAGGTCGTTGGACTCCGCCAGCCGGGCCGTTTCGATCACCCGGCCCCAGAAGTCGTAGCTCTTGTCGCCGATGGACAGGAAGAGCTTCTCGGCCGTGGGATAGGCGTCCCGGAAATCCCAGCGGGCCAGGAATTTTTCGTAAGCCGTGAGGATGTCCTCGTGGTCCTCCAAATCGTAGCTTCGGCCTCCCCGGCGCTTGACCTCGCGGACGATCCCGGCGTGGTTGTCGGGGACGCCGGCCCCGAGCATCTCGCCCCAAGCCGCGATCTCCTTGTCGACGGTCGAGCGATGGGTGAATTCGTCGGGTCCCTTGTAGAGAGAATCCGTCCAGACGCCCGGCCCGCCCACGGTGTGCTCGTCGCGCCAGCCCGAAACGCCGTCTCCTCCGTCGGCCAAGACGGCGTCGTCGTAAGGCTTCATCCAGGCCTGGTTCGCAGGCGGGAGGCCCGACTTGAGAAGCACGATCCGGCTGGGATCCTCGGCGTGGACCCGGCGCAGGAGCCGGGCGATGCGCGGATTGCGCAGGTCGGGATGGATCTCGTTCTGCAGCTCGTAGGCGACGAGCGACGGCCGGCTGCGGTTCGCGAGGACCATGCGGAGAATTTTTTCCTCCATGTAGCGCTCGGCGAAAGTCGAGGCGTCCCCCTTCGCACCGCTCGCGTCGATCCGTCCCGCCGGCGACTTGGCGTAGAGCGGGTAGGCCTCGCCCAGGGCGGTCTGACCGCCGCCGGGTTCCATGATCCGCAGCAGGCCCAGCCGGTCCTGGGCGTCGAGGACTTCGGCCCGGCCGATGGCACGATGGAAATGGAGCATGGTCAGGCCGAGCGTCTTGGCCGACCAGACCTCGCGCTCGGCCAGATCGGGCGACGGCCAGAGGCCGTTGAAGCCCCAGTATCCCCAGGAGATGGCCGAAACCGGCCGGATGCGGCTGCCGTTCAGCCGCAGGACGGCGTTGGTACCGATCCCCTCGGCCTCGAACCAGCGGAAGCCGAACTTCGTTTCGGCCTCGTCGCGCCAAGCCTCGGGCGGAGCGGCGGAGGGGACGGCCCCGGCGGAGGCGGGACAAACGATCCGGGTTCGCAGCAGATAGAGCTGGGGCGAATCGAGGTCCCAAAGCCCGGCTTGGGCGGCTTCGATCGTCTCGGACGCCTCCAGGTCTCCCGCCGCGGGAATCGTAATCTTACGACTCCGCGAAGCGATCACGGCCCCCTTTTGGGCCGGATCGATGATTTCAAAAACCAGGTCGCCGCGGACCGGCGCTTCCGTCTCGTTGCGGAGGCGGGCGGAGGCCTTGATGCGCCTGACCTGGGCCGTGTTCAAAGCCCAGGCATCCTCGATATACACGGGGTCGTGGGCGGTCAAGGTCAGCCCGCGATCGAGGCCGCCGAAGCTGTGCCCGGCGAAGAACGAGGCCGCTCCCCACTGGAGGAGCTTGGTATCGGCCCAGTCCAGCCGTCCGCCCGGGTTGGTGATCCGGACGGCTAAAAGATTTTTCTGACCCGGCAGGATTGCGCCGCCGATGTCGCAGACGAAAGGCGTTTCCCCCAGGATGTCGTAGCCGACGAGCTTCCCGTTGAGGAAGACCTCGGCCCGCAGCCGGGCACCCCGGATCCGCAGATGGACGATCTTGCCCGCGAAGCGGGCCGGGACCGTGATTTCCTTCCACCACCAGGACACGCCTTGATAGCCGCCGTTCAGGACGTCCCCATCCGTCCGCTCGAACCAGTATTCGTCGCGATACGGGCGCCGCCCGGTCTCGCCCCAATAGTGCTCCTCCACGGTCGAAGGCAGGGCCACGGGAATTCCCGCCGACCGATGCAGGACGCTCCAGCCGCCCGTGGGAATATGCAGCGGACAATTTTTCAAATCGGCGTCGCCGGGCAGAAAGAGCGGGTCGTCTTTCCAGGCCGCGTCGCGGTCCAGCCAGAGCCGCCAGCCGATGTCGGCGATGGAGAGCGTCTCTTGAGCCCGGGCCGGAGCCGGGAAAAAGGCCGCCGCCAGGGCGGCGGAAAGAAGGGCGGTGGCGAGGAGGCGGCGGATATTCATGGGGCTCCTGGGGGAATCATTCTTTATGCCACTGGGTTCGGCGGAAAATCCAAACGGCGGCCGCGAAGTAGAGAACGGTCAAGCCGGCCATCATGGCCAGCTCGTAGAGGACGTCGCCGAGCGAGGCTCCGAACGAGAGGATCTTGTTCAAAGCGATGACGGCATGGGTCGGCGGCAGAATATCGTTGAGGGCGATCGGCCGGGAGCCGACGACGAAAAGGGTCAAACGGCTGAGCGGCATGGCCGCCCCGGAAAACCACATCAGCAGGAAGAACGGCAGCGTCCCGATGGTCAGGACGGCCGTGGCGTTCCTGCAAAAGCAGGCCGTCAGGAGCCCAACCGCGACCACGGAGCCGACGCAAAGCAGCGCCGTCAAGCCCGCCGCCAGGATCGATCCTTCGCTTCGAAAGCCCAACAGGGCGGCCGTGGCGAAGGTCAGGGCGATGGACGCGGCGCCGATCACGACCTGGGCCAGGCCGACGCCTCCCAGCAGGTCAAAGACGGTCAGGCGGGAGACGCGCAGACGCCGCAGCGTCCGCTCCTCTCGCTCCCGGATAAGGGGCAAGGCCGTGGTGAAGAGGAGCAGGATGATCGACAGAATGAGGAGCCCGGGCACATAGGCTTCGAATTCCGTCCGCGGCCGGGCGTCGGAAACGAACTCTTCTTTCCAGTTGAACGGCGGCGTATAGCCGCCCAGAGATTGAACGACGGCGTCAAGGCCGGTATAGACCAGGACGGAAGCCACGGCGTAGGCGCCGTTGCCCGCGTCGCCCGACAGGACGACCGGCGCGAAGCGGGACCGCTCGGCCGCGGGGGCGTGGAGCATCCGGCTGAAGTCCTCGGGCAGCACGATCAGGGCCGCCGCGTAGCGGTTGCGAAGGTCGGCGTCGGCGGCGTCCCGGTTCGAGACGGCCTGGACGCGAAGCATCGGGTCGCCGCTGCGGTAGGCAAGCCCGCGCAGGGCCTCGACGATCCGGTCGCCTTCCTTGACCAGACCCCGGCCGTCGAGGACGACTCCCGCATCGCGGTTGAGGACCAGGATCTTGTAGGAAGTCGAGCCTCCTCCGGCGATGAGCCAATAGAGAAAGACGAAGAAAGGGCAGAGGACGAGGACCATGGACAGCAAGGCCAGGTCGCGCGCTTGTTCGCGCACGGTCTTGCCGAAGACGGCCAGGAGTCTCATTCCCGCAGCCTCCGCCCGGTCAGGGCGATGAAGACGTCCTCCAGGCTGTTCTCGCGTAGGCGGACCTCCCCGGGGACCGCGCCGGAGGTCCGCAGGCGGTCCAGGACGACGGGAAGGCAGGACACGACGTCCGCCCCGCGGACGACGAGCGTTCGATCCGCGGCCACGGCTTTCAGCCCCAGGCCTTCGAGCTCGGCCAGAAGAGCTGGTTGCGCGGGGCCGTCCAGCACGATCTCCAGGACGCCGCCGGCGCCGATGGTCTTTTTCAGCCGCCCGGGCGTATCCAGCGCCAGCAGGCGGCCGCGGTCGATGACGGCCACGCGGTCGCAGATCCGTTCGGCTTCGTCCATGTTATGGGTGGTGAAGAGAACGGTCCTGCGCGCGGCCATGGCCCGGATGTATTCGCGGACCATGACCCGGCTCTGGGGGTCGAGGCCGGCCTCGGGCTCGTCCAGGATGACCACGGCGGGATCGTGAACGAGAGCCAGGGCCAGGTTGAGGCGGCGCTTCATCCCGCCCGAAAGGGTCGCGGCCAGCCTGTTTCTCTTCTCCGCCAGGCCCAGGGCTTCGAGCAGGGAGGCGCCTCGGGTTCGGGCGGCCGAACGGGGCAAGCCGTACATGCGGCCGGTGAATTCGAGCTGTTCCAAGCATGTCAGCTTGGGCCAGACGACGATCTCCTGGGGACAGATCCCGACCCGGCTGCGGACGACCTCGGCCCCGGGCCGAACGGCCTGGCCGAAAATCCGGACGGAGCCGCCGTCGGCCGCCAGCAGGCCGCAGATCAGGTTGATGGTGGTGCTTTTGCCGGCGCCGTTGGGGCCGAGGAGCCCGAAGACTTCCCCTTCGAAGACCTGGAGCTTCAGCCCGGCCACGGCCAGGATGTCGCCGAAGCGCTTGGTCAAGCCGGACGTTTCGACGGCGACGCGGCGCGAAGGGGCGCTCGCGGTCGCGCCCGTCATCGCGAAGCTCGGTTCTTGGTTCACGATCTTGTCCGGCAAGTCCGGCGGGGCTTCGATGTCTCCCCTGATTCCGGCTCGAGCATTATATCCGCTTTTCCCCAGCCGTGGAATTCGAGCCGCCGGATCAGCGGAAATCGTGAACGGCCCCGACCATGGCCGCGATGTTGGCCGGCGGGACATGGGGCATGATGTTGTGGACCTGGTTGAAGAGGAACCCGCCGCCGGGGGCGAACGTCTGGATCCGCTCCTCGACGTGGGCCCGGATCTCGGCCGGCGTCCCCTCGGGCAGGACGCGCTGGGTGTCGCAGCCGCCGCCCCAGAAGGTCAGGTCGCGGCCGAACTCCCGTTTGAGCCGGGTCGGGTCCATGCCCCGGGCGCTCGTCTGGACGGGGTTGACGATCTCGACGCCGATCTCAACCAGGTCGGGCAGAATGTCGACGATCGAGCCGCAGGAGTGGAGGAAGATGCGCAGGCCCGATTCCCGCTTGATCTTGTCGTAGAGCATCTTCTGGCGCGGCTTGAAGACCTCGCGATAGAGACGGGGCGAGATCTCCAGGGCGTTCTGGGCGCCGAAGTCGTCGCCCATCTGGATGATGTCGACCAGGCCGTTGACGGCCGGCAGGATTCTGTCCAGGTTGGCCAGGTGCATCTCGAGAAGCTTGTCGAGAAGCGCTCCGGCCTTGGCCGGATCCTCGACCAGATCGACCAGGAACTGCTCCATGGAGCAGAGGTACTGGCCCCATTCCAGGAGGTTGCCGCCGAAAGCGATCATCACGGCGTAATCGGCCGTCTCGCGAAGCGCCTTGGCCCGGCGCGTGATCTCGGCCAGGTGGTCCGGCGTGAGCGGCTTGTGGTAAGGCGCGCAGGACAGGGCGGACCAGGTGACCTGGTTCATGAGCTCCGGCAGGCGATCGAGGACGGAGCGATCGCCATTCCAATCGCGCAGCGGAAACCTGGTCTGGCTCAAATAGAACGCGCCGCTTGGCATGGCCCCGATCGGGGTGCCATCCGCCGCCCGAGCCCGCCAGCCGCCCCCGCCGTCGGGTTCGATGGGCAGGAAAGCGGGGATGCGGGCGGGCTGGCCGTCGGGCAGGGTGAACGGTTTCCAGTCGGCGTCTTCGGTCAGGAAGACGCGGCCCAAGTCCACGACATCGGCGTCCCAATAGTCGAGGATCGCCTGCTCCGGCTGGGCCAGCTGCTGGACGACGTCGTAAATATCGGTGTGGCCGAAGTCCATTCCCAGATGGCGCTTGAGCTTGCCGTAGGCGGCCGCCGTGATCCCAGTCGAGCGCATGGCCCCGAGGTCGACCGGGACGCGATCGGGCTCCCGGTGGTCGATCGCGGCGAGGACTCTCTCCCGGCGCGTCATGGCGGCGTCTCTCATCATATGACTCCTGACGGTATCGACCGCGAAATCTTACCAGAATTTTTATCCCCGGCAAACCGCGATCCCGCTGAGCGGGCCGGGAGATTGAAAAAAGGCGAAGAGGGACCGCCTTGACGATTAACCCGTTAGACTCCCCGGGTAATACTGAGCGGCGCCTTTACCCCGATTTGAAAATCGGGGTTTCGCGCCGCGAACGTATGCAAGCGCCGGCCGGACGGACGGTCTTATTTACCGGCTCCGCCCCAGATCATTTTATAGACAATGAGCTTCTGAAAGCCGCTTTCCTTCTCCACGAGCGCGTAGAGGCGATCGCCCTTGATGAACCGCGCCTGGGCCGGAGCGATGGGCTGCTCGCCGATGAAGGTTCCGTCCGGAGCGAAGACGGCGAGAAGCGACTCCCCCGCAACCGGTCCGGTTTCATACGTTTCCACGAACACCCGCCCTCTCCCATCGGCAAAAAGCTCCCTGACGGCCGGGAAGGATTCGGGAAAATAGCCTTTTTCATTGAGCATGGCCGCGATGGGGCCTTCGCCGGAGCCGAGGGCTTTATCCTTATAGCTTTGAGGAATGGAGACCTTCCGCCATTCCTTCCGGATCGAGCGCAGACGCCGGCCGGTCGTATCGTAGACATTGACCTCGAACTCGGGCGCGCCCTGACTGGCCGCGTAGATGCGTCCGCCGGAAATGACATATTTGACATAGCCGTCGAACAGGTTATAACGATTGGATTTGAGCGGATTCTCTTTGGTCACCGACTCCGCAAGCCGGGCTTTTTTCTGGAAATCCGCATCGGCCACCGTCAAATGATATTCCAGGGCGGATCGTGCCGGGTCGAAATCCATCTCCTCGAAAAGATATCCGCCCCGGTCCAGGCAAAGCGCTCCGTTCGGGCCGAACATCCTGACTTTTGAGGTATTCTTGACCTCCCGGAGCAGCGCCCCATCGAGGCTCCAAAAAAGGAATTTATCCGCCCCGCCGTCGTAGAAAGCCAATTCTCCGGAGTCGAGAACCCGAATCAGGCCGGGATTCTGGTACTCGCCCGGCCCCTGTCCCAAGCGGCCGAATTGGCGGAGGAAGCCGCCGGCGGCGTCGAAGACGAAAATCCCCGCTTCGCTGAGGATGATCATCTCACCCTTGGGGCCGACATCGAATCCCCGCGGCTGGGTCAGCCCCTTGGCGGCGAGGTCCTCGCGCTCAAGGTCCAGGACGGCCTCTTCCCGCAAGGAAAACGAGCCGGGCTCGTTTTTCACGACATAGGGCGTCAGCCGGTTCGTGACCGTCTCGACGCCGTTTTCCGTGGTTCTCACGGGTTTGTCGGCCTCCCGGGCGCAGGCCGCCAGAAAAATCGCGCCAATCCCGGCCAGGACCGTCATTCGGCGAATGTGACGCATGGGTTCCCTCCCTCGATCGCAATGGCTATACATTATTAACGAAATCGGAAGGGCTTTCGCAACCGGGACGGGTAGGCCGGGACCTAGCGCTCTTCGATCAGATCGACGCTCCGCCAACGGCCCGTCCGCTCGACGCGGATCGTCTTCATTTCAAAGGGAGCCAACGAGACCCCGATCTCGATCGGTTCGGTGCCCTTGCCGGCCGGGCGTGCCACCGACAAGCGGGCCTTCGTTTTGCGGCCGGCGGATTCCTGGAGGCGGAGAATCAGCGCTTTCCCGTCGTCCGAGCGCTTGCAAGCCAGCAGGTGAACGTTGGGAGCGGAGATCATGAGCAGGGATGAGGGAAGGGGCTGCCCATTCGCTTCCGGTTCCCGGCCGACGAGGACGGTCGATCCGCCGTCGGCGACGGCATCCCCCCGGCCGAAGGGCAGATGGGCGTAGACGGCGGGCGGAGCGGACAGCCAATCGGCCAGTCCCGGTAAAACGCGCCGGACTTCTTCCGGCGTCCCCGCCGTCAGGGCCAGCCGGATGTCGTGCACGCCCTGATCGGCGAACTTGTACGCCCGCGCCGGATCCAGCTTGAAACCCTGCTCGTGGCAATAGGCGGAGCCGCGCAAGGCCGATAGCCGTATCTCGCCGGCCTTGAAGTCGAGCCCGTGCAGGCCGACATGGGCGATCCCGAAAGCCGTCCGGGCGTCGTCCAACCGCCCCTCGGCCATGCACCAGCGGCCGTGGACGTGCTCATCGCCGTCGGCCGGGCGTACGACCGCGCCGCCCGGCACTTCGCAGAGAAGGCCTTGCGCGTCCCGGAACGACGTCGGGAAGGCCAGCTTCAAGCGCATCTTCTCCTCGTTCCAATGAACCCGGAGCCGCAGTTCCACGGCCGGCCAGGACGGATAGAAGATCGTATGCAGGACGACGCGGCTGGATTTGAAGACCGCCTTGGACTCCAGGATCGTCCGGACCGGACCGCGTTCAATGATCCTGGCCGGGCCGGACGGCTTGAACTCCCCCGCGATCCGCCGATATCTCCAGCGGTCCGTGCCCCACGCATCGCCGTCGTCTTCCACGGCCAGGAGCCCGGGCCAAGGCCCGGCCAGCAGACCGCGGCCGGAAGTCCGCAGGAAGGCCGAGCGGCCCGTGCGGCGATGGGACCCCAGCCAGAGGCCGTTCTCGCGCTTCCACGGCCGGATCTCTCCGCGCGGGCCGACGGCGGACCAACGGGGAGAGCGAAAAAGCCGGATGTCCCCCGATCGTTCCGGGCGGAGCGGCGCCTGAGCCGGCTCTTCAACCGGACGGATTTCATAGCCTGCCGGGCCGACTCCCGGAAGGGCGGCCATGAAAGAGATCTTCCGCCGCCAGCCGTTGAACGGCAGCAACGCTTCGGGCTGCTCCTCCTGGCAGACGGCTTCGCGCCCGGCCGCATCGATAAGCCGCGAGCGCCAGGTCCCGGTCCACTTGGGCCGGTGTTCGATCATGAACTCGGCTTCGACGGGAACACGGGCCAGGGCCGGGTTGGCGTTCAGGACGGTCAGGGGGATATCGGCCGCTTCAGCCAGGCCGCGGGCGAAGGCCGCCGCCGCGTCGAGCCGCAGGCATCGCGCTTCGGCCTCGGATTTGCCATAGAGATCGAGAGCGTCGCGTTCGGCCGGCTCGATGCAGCTTCCGGGGAGAATGTCGTGAAAGTCGTTGAAGAGATGGGCCCGCCAGGCGCCGGCGAGCTTGTCCGTCGGATAGTCCAGGCCCGTCGTCCACCAAGCGGCCGTCCGCAAAGCCTCGGTCTGGACGAGAAGTCCCAGGTTGGTTTGAGCCCGCCGCTTGAGCCGCGCCAGTGAGGTGAAACAGCCAGTAAAGCAGCGCTGCAGATCGCCCGTGACGATGGGCGCCGTTCGCCCCGCCGCCGCCACGGCCGCGTAAAACCGCTCGGGCGTGCTATGAAGGATGCGGACGCGGTGCTCCGAGGCGCGGAAGGAGTCGATGCGGGCCAGGTCCCGCCGGGTCGGCCCGCCGCCGTGGTCGCCGATGCCCCAGAAGACGGGCACGTCCCGGCCGAGCTCCATGGCCAGCTCAACGCCCGCCCGCAGGCGCTCCTCGATGTTGTCGTATTCCGTGTGATAGAGCCCGACCGCGATCCGGCAGGCCAGGATCTCCGAGCCGTCCATCCCGCGCCATCGGAAAAGATCCGAGGGGAGCGCAAGTTCGTGCACCTGCGGCCGCATGTGGATATACATTTCATAACCGGCCCGCCGCAAGACCTGGGGCAGGCCCGCGCCGTGGCCGAAGGAGTCGAAGTTGTAGGCGACGCGCGGTACCATGCCGAAGCGCTCCCGAAAGTAACGGCGCCCCTCGGCGATCTGGCGGACGACCGATTCGATCCCGGGCAGGTTGGCGTCGGGCTGGAGATGCCAGCCGCCAGCGATGGACCAGCGCCCGGCCCGGACGAGCTTCACGATCCGGCGGAAAAGAGCCGGATCGAGGCGCTCCACGAAGCGGTAGAGGACGGCCTCGTTGTGGCAGAAGACGAGGTCCGGATGCTCGGCCAGGATACCGGCCGCGACCCGGAACGTCGCCACGGCCTCCGACGCACCCTCCTCCCACCGCCATTGCCAGACCGGGTCGAGGTGGGCGCCGCAAATCAGGTGGACGGCCGGCCGCCGCCCGCGCGGGAAGGTTCGAGCCTTGGTGTCCATGGCATGCCTCGCTTCCATTCTATCCTCACCGCGGGGCGCGTTTCCACAGGGCGATCCGAATCCTTTTTCCCGCTCCGGGAAGATCGGCGCGGTCATAACGTCTAAAAGATGGAGTCGCTTGTTCGGCCTCCTCGCCGCGGCCCGCGGCGAACGGATTCTTGGCCTAAATATCGGCTGGGCCGTTGTAATCCCGGCGGCGGCGGGGTATCATCTCCCGCTTATCCGCTCTTTCCGGCTATTTTTCGGAGCATATAGAAACCGATATGAAAAAGATAACCTCGACTCTTCTCGCCCTTCTTCTCCTTGCGGGATTGGCCGCCGCCCAGGTCAAGGCCGTCCGCGTCTCGCCCGGCCCCAAGATCGACGGCAAGCTGGACGACGTCGCCTGGCAGGCCGCCAAGGCCCATACCGATTTCCGGATGGTCGAGCCGACCCCGGGCCAGGATCCCACGGAGCGGACGGAACTGCGGGTCGTCTATGACGACACCAACATCTACATCGGCATTCTTTGCCGGGACCGAGAGCCCAAGCGGATCGTGGCCAATACCATGGCCCACGACGGCGGCGGATCCGGCGGCCAGATGTACGGCAACTATCACCGCAGCAGCAGCGCATCCAACGACCAGGTGCAGATCCTGCTCGATCCCTTCCTGGACAAGCGAACCGCCTACGTCTTCACCATCAACCCCAAGGGCGGCCGCGGCGAGGGCCTGGTCTACGCCGGAAGCACCAGCCTCAACTGGGACGGCATCTGGGACGCCGCCGCCGAGGTCAACGACGAAGGCTGGAGCGCCGAGATGCGCATCCCCTTCAAGACCCTGTCCTTCAAGCCGGGCCTGACCACCTGGGGCATCAACCTCGAGCGGGCCATCCCCCGCAAACAGGAGACCATCCGCCTCTCCGGCCTGACCCGGGACGCGAACTTCAGCAACCCGAACGAGGCCGCCTCGCTGGAAGGCATCGAGAACGTCCGCCAGGGCCTGGGCCTGACCTTCCGGCCCTACGCCCTGGGCGTGCGGGACAAGGACTACGCCGCGGGCACGTCCGCTTCCCTGTCCGGCGACGCCGGCTTCGACATTTACAAGAGCATCACCCCCAACCTGGTCGCCGTCGCCTCCTACAACATGGACTTCGCCGAGACCGAGGCGGACGAGCGGCGGATCAACCTGACCCGCTTCCCCATGTTCTTCCCGGAAAAGCGCATGTTCTTCCTGGAGGGCTCGGAAAACTTCAGCTTCAGCTCCAGCGTCAGCTTCACCCCGTTCTTCAGCCGGACGGTCGGCCTGCTCGGCGGCGAA
>JAQULS010000050.1 GCA_028749235.1 Acidobacteriota bacterium
CGACCGGTCCGATGAAGACTACGACATCGTCAGCATCCCTCTCGACGGCTCGGCGCCGTCGGCTCTGATGGCCACATCCCGCCGCGAGTATTCGCCGTCTTGGTCGGCCGCGGGCGACCGGATGGCGTTCGTCACCGACCGGCTCGGCCCGTCCGAAGTCTGGATCCGCTCCCGGGACGGCGCCTGGGAGAAGCGGATCTTGAGCCCGGCCGATTTGCCGGGCGAACCCGAGGCGCTGATATTGGCGGTCGCCCTGTCGGCCGACGGAAAGAAGACCGCTTTCCTGGCCCAAAGCCCCAAGTCCGGGTCCAAGCTCTGGGTCGCGCCGGTGGACGGGGGGCGCCCCGTGCCCGCCTTTCCGGACGTGGAGCGCGAGATCGGAATCCCGGGCTGGTCGCCCGACGGGACATGGCTGGCCAGCTTCATCGTCCGGGAAGGGAACCGCGAGTTGGCCGTCATCCGGCCGGGCGACGCCGATTCGCTCCGGATTCTCTGCCGGGACCGGACCCACCTGGCCGCCTGCCCCTGCTGGTCGCCCGACGGCCGCTGGATCGCCAGCGGCAACCACGACCTGATCCATCTGTTCGCCGCGGACGGGACCGCCGAGCGGACGCTGCGCGCCGGGGTAAACATCCAGAGCGACGAAGGGGGGCTGTGCTGGTCCGCGGACGGGGCCGCCGTCCTCGTGGCCACTACGGACGCGGCCGGCTCGCGCCTCGACCGGGTCGATGTCGCTTCCGGAAGGCAGAAGCGGATCGCCGGTCTCCCGCCGAGCTTCGCCCTGCGCGGTCCGGCCGGCTTTCTCCAGTCCGCCTGCCTGGACCCCGTGACCGGCGCCTTCACCACATCGGCGCGGGCCTTGAAGTCCGATCTCTGGATTCTGGACGGATTCCCGGCCTTGTAATTTTTCGAGCTTTATGCCATTTTTCGGCGAGAGAAATCTTGAATCTTCAGACCTGACCCCTTCCGCCAGGAGGCCGAATCGTGCTTAAAGGGAAAAAATTACTGTTGGTCGGCTTAGTCGCCTTGGCCCTTCTGACCCTGGGCGCCCTCATCACCCGCCTGGCCGCCGCCCAAGAGGCCGCCAGCCCGGCCCGCTTCTTCGACACGGCCCAGCCGCCCCAAGGCAAGGTCCGGCTGACGATCTTCTATCCCTCCGTCGGATCGCTCAAGGACCTGGTCGCCGTCCGCCGGCAGGGCTTCATCCCCTATGAGAACTTGGAGGTCGTCGGCGTCCACCACGAGAGGGAACGGACCAACTACGCCGAGTCTGAAAAATACGTCAAGGACAACGGCTTGGACTGGATCCACTTCCACACCATCCAGGGCGAGATCGGCCTGGACTCGCTTTATAAGAAGAACGCCGCCTCGGCCGAACTGGAGCGAATCTTCGACCTCTCGAGCGGGGTCATCTTCTTCGGCGGGCCGGACATCGTCCCGGCCGCCTACGGCGAGGAGATGGGCCTGCTCACGGTCGTCACGGATCCATACCGGCATTACATCGAACTCGCGGCGATCTTCCACCTGCTGGGCGGTTCGCGGGACACGGCCTTCAAGGCCTATCTCGAGAAGCGGCCGGATTTCCCGATCCTGGGCATCTGCCTGGGCATGCAGAGCCTCAACGTCGGGACGGGCGGGACGCTCGTCCAGGACATTCCGACCGAAACGTACGGCGCGCAAACGGTTGAAGACGTCATTCGCCGGGGGCGGGACGCCTGGCATACCAATCCCCATCCGAAGCTGGCCCCGCTTGAACGCAGCCTCCTCCCCTATATGATGCATCCGATCCGGCTGACGGCCGGCGGCAAGCTGATCGAGGCCTTGGGGATGAAACCGTCCGACCAGCCTTATATCATGAGCGCCCACCACCAGGCCGCGGAGAAGATCGGCCGCGGCTTCAAGGTCGCGGCCACCTCGCTCGACGGCAAGGTCGTCGAGGCCATCGAGCACGAAAAGTACCGGAACGTCCTGGGCGTCCAGTTCCATCCGGAATTCACGATCCTCTGGGACACGACGCCGAAGTTCAAGATCGCGCCCGACGATAAGGAATTTTTCGCCTGCCGGACGGTCTTGGAAAAGAACCCGCCCAGCTTCGAGTTCCACAAAAAGCTGTGGGGCTGGTTTTTCGGGGTGATGAATAAGTAACCGCGGGCTATTTCTTCCACGCTGCCAGGAACCGCGGCAGGAAGGAGTCGAGGAAGACGGTCGGGGACAGGATCGGGAAGGCAAGCCGATCGTCCTCGAGCCCGAGCAGGTCCTTCTTGTCGCCGGTGACGAGGACGGACGTCTTGCCCGCGACGGCCGAGGCGATGACCGGCGCATCCTTAGGGGCCACGGCGGGAATCCACTGTGAGACTGCCGACAGGCCGGGGAGCGGAATAATCTCGAATCCGAGCTTTTCTATCAGAGCCCTGACGAGCGGCCGGGCCTCCGGAAGGCGCTTCCCCAGGTTCCGCTCGATCTCGATGAGATTGTACTCGCCGATCAGAGGGTGAAGCGGCGGCAGCCGGGCGGCCAGAACATCGAAGATCCGGCTCGGCGCTCCCCGATCGGAGAAGAACGCCGAGAGGACGACGTTCGAATCGAGAAAAACCCTAAGGCTTGCGGCCATAGGTCTCCCCGTAGACATCTCCCCGCGCCTCGTCGAGGCCGGCGGCAAGATCGTCCAGGGACATTCCCGAAGCGGCCAGAATGCGGCGTAACTCCAAGCGTGCTTCGTCCGCACCCAAGCGCCGCGGCGCTACCAGCACGGAATCGCCGATGGGTATGATCGTGACCTCCTGGCCGGGTGAAAGCGGCCCGGCTTCCCTGACTCCCTTGGGAATCGTCAATTGGCCGCGATCTTTGATCTCCGAAGAGTAGGAATTTCTCTTATCCATTTCGATATCCTCGTTATTCAGATTATCAGAATTCAGAATTATTTACAAGAATAATACATTCAACATCATATCTACTAATATTTCTTACTCACGATCATTCCGCTCATTCCGGGCGCTCCTTCGGCGAGGAATCTCCTCGGGTCAGTATACCAGACGGACGATCCGGCGCGATCGGGGATCGGCGTCGCGCCGGTGACGGACGCGTTAGTCGGCCCGTTGGCGCAGGGCGGCCAGCCAGCGGTTGAGCGGAATGAGAGGGACGAACGCGTCCACGCAATAGTCGAGGAACCGCGCGGAGAAGAATTCCTCCGGGATCGGCCCCTCGCGTCCGATCCAAAGCCCCGTATGGCGCAGCAGGGCGGCGTTGGGGTGCGAGGCATCATAGCCAGCCGGAATACGCTTGTAATGTTCGCCGCCGATCTCCCAGCCGGGGCGGGCCCTGACCGCGTCGAGAATCTTGGTCAGCTCGCGGCCCGACTTGGGCGCGACGACGGCCCGTCGGAAGGGCTCCAGCAGCGTCTTGGGGATGACGTACATGCCGGCGCCGAGCATCAGGTCCGGCGGCTCGAGGTGGACGTAGAACCCCGTCGTTTCCAGACGGGGCCGGCCGGTCTCCCAGAAATAAATCCCCAGGTTGGTCTTGTACGGCGTCGGATCGAGGCTGAAGCGGGTGTCCTTGTGGATGCGGAAGATCGATTTGTCGACCCGCGGCACGGCAGCGATATTGGGGACCAGCGGCTTCAGCCGGTCGCCCAGGGCGACGACGAACGACCTGGCGGGCTCCAGGACGTGCCGGTCGTAGTCCTCGCGGCGGCGCTCGAACCAGGTCCGGTTGTTGTTCCGGGCCAGCTCGCGGAAGAAGGCGACGGTGGATTTGGAGAACCCTTCGAACGGACCGATCTCCGGCGCGGCTTTCGGCTTGGCCATGGCACGCCTCCGCTAGGAAAAATTCTTGAGGATCGTCTCGATGATGTTGGTCGAGGAGTGGCCCTTGAGATAGGGCACCCGGAGGACCTTGCCGCCGGCCGCCTCGACCTCGGCCCGGCCGACGATCTCGCCCGCGCCCCAGTCGCCGCCCTTGACCAGGACATCGGGCAGAAGCGCGGCGATGATCTTGCGAGGCGTCGATTCGCCGAACCAGGTCACGTAGTCGACGTCCTCGAAGGCGGCCGTGACTTCCATCCGCTCGGCCAGCGGGAAGATCGGGCGGCCCGGCCCTTTGGCGAGGCGCCGGACCGAGGCGTCGCTGTTGAGGGCCACGATCAGGACGTCGCCCCGGGCCTTGGCCCAGCGGAAGAGGTGAACGTGGCCGCCGTGCAGGAGATCGAAGCAGCCGTTGGTGAAGACGACGGTCTTGCCTTGGCGGCGCAGGCGGGCCCGGATCTTGACCATTTCGTCCGGTGACTTGATTTTATTTCGCGCCATGCCCGTCAAAGACCGACCGGCTTGATCCGGATATGCGGCCCGAACTCCCACTTGTGCGGAAAGCGGATGATCCCCTCGTCCTTGTAGAGCGAGGAGACGAGAAACGTATGCATCGAACGGTGATAGTCGAAGGGGTAGCCGTCGCGCTTGTGGGCGGCCACGTCGAGGTAGTAGGTCCCGTTGACCAGGCCCAGCCGGTCGATGCGGCAGACGACCTTGCCCCCGCCTTCGATGGCTTCGGGCTCGTGCTCCTCGAGGTCGGTGTTGGTGCCGTAGCAGAGCGTGCCGAGCGAGTTGAAAACGCCGATGCCGAAGACGAAATCCTTCTGCGGCTCCTTGGCCGCGACATCAAGCTCGATGAGCATCCCCTCTTCGGGGGAAAAGACGTGTTTCTCCGCTCCGTCGAGCCCGCGCAGGACGACCTTGCGGATTTCGATTTCGCGCTTGCCCCAGCGCCTGGCGCGCCGGCCGTCGTCGCCCCCGGGCGCGGGAGCTTCGTCCGTCGCCGCTCCCGTTTCGGCCGGCTCGTCCCGGCCGGCCCGATAGTCGCTCTCCTGTTTTTCGGCCACGTCCTGCAGGTAGGCGTCCACGACCTCCTGCGGATCGCCCAGCAGGCGCAGCCGGCCGTCCTTCATCCAGGCCACCTGGTCGCAGATCTTGGCCACCATGCCCAGGTCGTGGCTGACGAAGAGGATGGTCTTCTTGCGGCGGCGGAAGTCGTCGATGCGGTCCAGGCACTTGGGGATGAAGGCCGCATCGCCCACGGCCAGGACCTCGTCGACCAGGAGGACGTCGGGATTGACGTTGATGGCGATGGAAAAGCCCAGCCGCATGAACATGCCGGAGGAGTAGGTCTTGACCGGGGCGTCGATGAACTCCACCAGGCCGGCGAAGCGGACGATCTCGTCAAACTTGGCCGCGATCTCCTTCTTGGACAGGCCCAGCATGATGCCGTTGATGAAAACGTTCTCGCGGCCGGAGATCTCGGGGTGGAAGCCCGCGCCCAGCTCGATCAGGGCCGAGATCTTGCCCTCGACCGAGACGGTCCCCGAGGTCGGCTTGGCGATGCCGGCGATGAGCTTGAGCAGGGTGCTCTTGCCCGAGCCGTTGCTGCCGATGAGCCCCAGGGTCGTGCCCTTTTCGATGGACAGGCTGACGTCGTCGACCGCGGCCACCATCTCCTCGGCCTTGAGCGAGCCGAACAGGTCGCCCTTGACGACGGCGCTTTTGAAGGTCTGGAAGCGGTGCCGGGAGGCGTACTTCTGGTAACGGCGGCTGACCCGGTCGAGGACGATGGCGGCCATCAAACCTCCTCCGGGAAGGAGTCGCGCAGGCGGTCGAAGACGGAGTAACCGATCCAGAAGACGGCCAGGGCGACGAGAAAGGTGACCCCCAGGCGCTTCCAGTGGATCAGCCCATTGTAGTAGAGGGCGCTATGGTAGCCCTCGATGATGTGGGTCATGGGGTTGAGGCTAAGGATGGTCCGGAGCGTCCGCGAGTTCTGGATGGGCGCGAGCTGCATCGAATAGATGACGGGCGTCGAGAAGAACCACAGGGTCATGAGGTTGTTCAGGATGTCGCGGATGTCCCGGAAGTGGACCGTCAGGGCCGAGATGAGCAGGGCGAAGCCCAGGCAGAAGATGTACTGGATGACGATGACGAGCGGCAGGAAAAGGACGAAGACGGTCAGCTTGCCGCCGAACAGGAAGATGAGAAGGAACAGGACGGGCAGGCCGAACAGGAAGTTGACCAGGTTGGCCGTGACCGTGACGACCGGCAGGACTTCGGCCGGGAAGAGGATCTTCTTGATCAGGTTGCCGTTGGCCATGAGGACGCCCGCCGACTCAAGGGTTGACGAGAGGAACCAGGACCAAGGCAGGAGCCCGCTGAAGAGGTAGATGGAATACATAAGCGGGTTGTCAAAAAGCGCGTCGCGAGGTTTGAGGATGAGCGCGAAGACGACCGTGTAAACCAGCATCAGCAGGAGC
This sequence comes from Acidobacteriota bacterium, assembly GCA_028749235.1. Lineage (GTDB taxonomy): Bacteria > Acidobacteriota > Aminicenantia > Aminicenantales > UBA4085 > UBA4085. The sequence goes on from JAQULS010000050.1 coordinate 6,293, forward strand.
GGATTGAGAAACGACCACACGAAGCCCAGCACCGAGCCGCGGTAACGGGCCTTGAGATCGCGCCCGACCAGACTCTGGATGAGGACGCGGTACTTGAAGAGCCGCCGCAGGTTAGGGATGAGCCGGGCCACGGGTCCTTCCTTCGCAGACGGCCTGGGTTTCGGGGGTCTGCTCGCCGTCGGGTCCATAGAGGACGAGCGGCTCAAGGGTCAGGGGACGGCCGCCCCGCCCGAAGCGAAATTCGCTCAAGAACAGGTTGGCCGGGTCACCCGCCCGGGGCCGGACGAAGCGCAGGCGGCGGGGGTGGAGATCCCGGCCGGCCGCGGCCATGATCAGGTCGTCAAAGCGCGCCGCGGGGAAGACGAACGAAGCCCTTCCCGCGGGCTTGAGGAGATCGGCGGCGGCTTCCATAACCTGATATATATCGCACGTTACTTCTTGCTTTGCAACGGTTTTCTCGGTCCAAGGGCTGGGGAAACCGGTCCCTTTCCGGACATATGGCGGATTGGCAAAAACCAGGTCAAAGACGCGGCCGGGGCGGAATTCACGAAGGTCGGTTTGGACGACGCCGATCCGCGCCCCAAGCCCGTTCAGGGCCACATTGCGGACGGCCAGGGCGAAGAGGGAGGACTGGAGTTCGAGGGCCGTGATCCGGCGGAAAGGCTTCAAGGAGAGGAGGACCGCGATGACGCCGTTTCCGGTCCCCAGCTCGCAGATCTCGTCTTCGGGCCGGGTTTCGATGAAGTCGGCCAGCAGGGGCGCGTCCAGGGCGAAGCGGTAGCCCTTGCGGGGCTGCCAGAAGCGGACCTTGCCCCGGTAGAATTCGTCCAGGGTCTCCTCAGGGCTCCGCATTTCGCTCATCGATGAAAATCCTGAAAAACCGGCTCGGCGACTCGATCCGACGGAAGCCCCGGCCGCGCAGGAAATTTTCGATATCGGCCAGCCAGCGGTTGGAGCGCAGGATGGCCACGCTGCGGATCTTCCAGTCGTCGATCGCCGCTCCGAAATAGGCGTTCATCTCCTCCTTCGGCAGCCGGCGCCGATCGCCCGAGACGTAGTCGAGCAGGGTCACGCGGCGGATGTACTCGCCGGGAGGCAGGCGAAGCCCGAACTGGTCCAAGAACATCCTTCTTACCGCGTAGGCGGGCGGATGGCCGGGAATCGTGGGAATCCAGGCGGATACGGCCTCCGGGGCCAGCACCGTTCCTCCGCGCGGCGTCGCAGCCACCATCCGTTCGGCCGTCTCGTAGAAGTTCGGGACCGCCTTCAGCCGCGGCCAATCGAGCGCCGCGCCGTTTCTCCTCGATATCGCCCATTGTTCGGGCACGAAAAGAGCGAAGCCCAGCAGGACGAGGCCCATCAAGGCCGGGCGCAAGCCCGGCTTCCAGCGGCGGGATCCGGCGAATAGAGGGCCGGTCAGGAGCGCGGCCAGGAAGAACGGCAGGGGCACGGCCCAGAACAGGCGGAAGAGGGAGATCGAACTGGTCACATAGCGGGCCCAGAACGGCGTCAGGAGAGGGTTCATGCAAAGAAGGAGGAACAACCAGGAATACCCCAGCATCCAGCGGCGACGGGCGGAATCGGGAAGAAAGGCCCAGCCGCCCAGCAGGGCCATGAGCCAGAAGGGCTGGAAGAGGCTGCCCCCCCAGGACCAATTCAGGCTCCACTTCAGCACGTACAGCCAGGAAGACCTTATCGCCGAGGTCATATAAAAAGCTTCGGGAACCGAGCCCCGCCGCAGGAAAAGGCCCAGGCCCACGGGAAGCAGACAGACCAGGACCGCCTCGAGCAAGCGGATCGTGCTCCTCCGGTCGGGCCTCCAAGCGGCGGCCGAGGCCAAACCGACCGTGATCGGCCCCAGGAAAATCCCGTTCGTGCTCAGCGACACGGAACCGGCCCAGCCGAGCCCGATCAGCCCGATCATCACCGGTGCGGGGCGAAACCCGGATACAAGCTCCAGGCCGTACACCGCCAGGAGCGGAACCATGATCGTGGGCAGGACGGCTTTACCCTGGAAAAGAGCGACAAAGGCCGAATTCCCCAAGGACACGACCGTCTCGCCGTCGACCAGGAGCAGGACGACCACGGCAGCCAATCCGAAAAGCCAGGCCCGGCCGAGCAGGAGCCGGAGCAGGCGGGACGCCGCGGCCAGGAAGAGAAGGCCGAAGAGAGGGGGGAAGAGCAGGTGGGCCGCGGCCATGGGTTTGATTCCCAGAGCCCGGGAGACCAGCCCGACCAGGACATCGTAGGTCCGCACGCGGTGCTGGGGACTGACGAACGGCAGACCGGGAACGCCGTGCATCGTGTCGCGGCCCATGATCGGCTCTCCCGGATGGTCCCAGACGTCCGTCGCGACGCCGACATAGAGGGAATCATCCAATTGCGGCCGGTGGACGAACAGGGTCGCGGCGAGGACGACGACGGCCAGGAGCGCGAGGATCGCGAGCTCGGCGGCCAACGGCTCGGGCGCGGCCGAGCCGTCCAAGCGGATGCGGGGCGCCCGGACGCAGCGGAGGTAATAATAGCCCAGCAGCAGGCAGGCCGCCGTCCAGAAGACGACATAGCTCCCGGTCAGGGCATAGAACGCGGCCAGAACGGCGGCCCCGACCAGAGCCGGAAAATGGGGCGGCCGCAGCCGGGGCTCGAGCGGCGGCTGCGGCTGGAGATCCTCCCCGGCTCGAGCGCGGGACGAAGAGCGGCCGATCCAGAGGAGCAGCGCAGCAGCCGGCAGGGGAACGAGGAGCGACAGCCGGCCGAGGAGCCGCGGCGATCCCCCCAGAAGGGCGACGGCCTGGCTGAGGACGCTCCACAAACCGAAGACGACGACGAAGCCGTCGCAAGTCCAACGGAGAAATCCATCAAAATTCTTCCGGAACGATTTCATATGCGGCGATTATATCGTCCGCCGCGGCGGGGCGTCAACGCGGCTTCCCCTCCCCCCGCGGCCGCGGCTCCATCCCTTGGCCTTGAGACAGCCTTGGCATACAATACGCCCGCCAAGTGGATAGAGAGCCCGGCCGGCCCATGAAGACGATCATCCTCAACACCGATTCCCTGCTCAATCCCGGAGACACGGCCATCTTCCTGGCTCGGACTCTCCTCTTATGGAAGCTTCTCCCCGGCCCGAGCATCGCTCTCACCTCGCGGACGCCGGACCTCGACGAGCGAAGCCTCGGAGCGGCCCTGAACGGAGCGGCCGGGCAAACGAAGGCCGGGACCGCCCGCATAGGCCGGATTATCGTCGAGGCGGCGGGATCGCGATGAAGATCCTCATGATCAACAAATTCCTTTTCCCCAAGGGGGGCTCCGAGACCGTCCTCTTCGATGAAGCCGGCCTGCTTCGCGCCCACGGTCATGCCCTGGCCTCCCTGGCCATGGACCATCCCCTGAATGTCCGCCCGCCCTGGCCGGCGGCCTTCGTCTCGCGAGTCGAGCTGGACGGACCCGTCTCCCCGGCCGCCGCGCTCAAAGCGGCCGGCCGGATGATGTGGTCCCTCGAATCCCGGCGGCGGCTGGACGAGCTCATCCGCCGCGAGAAGCCCGACCTGGCCCATCTGCACAATATCCACCATCAAATCTCTCCCTCCATCCTGCCCCTTCTCAAACGCCGGGGGCTGCCCATCGTCGTAACCCTGCACGACTTGAAATGGGTCTGCCCGGTCTACACCTGCGTCAGCCGGGGCCGGATCTGCGAGCGATGCCGCGGCGGCCGCTTCTATTGGTGCGTACTCAAGCGCTGCAGCAAGGACTCCGGCTTAAAGAGCCTCCTGGCGGCGGCCGAGACGACCCTCCACCGCCGCATCCTGCGGGTCGAACGCCACGTCGATCTTTTCCTTTCGCCCAGCCGCTTCCTGGCCGACAAACTGCGGGACATGGGCCTGCGGGCCCCCATGGTTCATCTTCCCCACTTCGTCGACCCGGCGCGCTTCCGGCCCGAGGTCGAACCGCCCGCGGCCCCTTCGTTCATTTATTTCGGCCGCCTCGACCCGGCCAAAGGACTGCGGACGCTGCTGCGGGCGGCGTCAGGGCTCCCTTGGACCTGCGTCATCGCCGGCGACGGGGACATGCGGTCGGAGATCGAGCGGGCCGCGGCGGCCGCTCCGCCCGGGCGCGTCCTCCTGCGGCCGCATCTCGACAAGGATGAGCTGGCGGAAGCCGTCCGCCGGGCCTCCTTCGCCGTCCTCCCCTCGGAGTGGTATGAGAATTTCCCCATGTCCATCCTCGAAGCTTTCGCTCTCGGCAAGCCCGTCGTCGGGGCCCGCATCGGCGGCATCCCGGAGCTTGTTCGGGAAGGCGAAACGGGGCGGCTCTTCGAGCCGGGCGACGCAGCGGATCTGCGCCGCGCCCTGTCCGCCCTGGCCTCCGAGCCGGACCGGACGGCCGAAATGGGCCGGCGGGCCCGCCGCTTCGTCGAAGAGCGGTTGAATCCCGAGGACCACTACCTTAGACTGATGGCGGCCTACGAACGAGCCGGAAAAGGACGCGGATAAGAATGGAAGCGGCGGTCGTCGTCACCTATCGATGCATCCAGAAATGCGCCATGTGCGGCATCTGGAAACATCCCCCCGCGGCGGGCGAAGAGTTCGAGCCCGCCCTCCTGCGCCGCCTGCCGCGGCTGGCCTTCGCCAACATCACCGGCGGCGAGCCGTTCCTGCGCGACGACATCGGCGAGATAGCCGCCATCCTGACCGCCAAGGCCGAGCGGGTGGTCGTCTCCACCAACGGCCTGCTGACCGACCGGATCGTCGACCTGGCGCGGCGGCATCGCCGGCTGGGATTCCGCATCAGCCTGGAAGGCCTGCCCGAGGTCAACGATCGACTGCGCGGCGTCCCCGGAAGCTTCGACCGCGGGATGCGCACCCTGCTGGCGCTGCGGAGCCTGGGCCTGCGGGACATCGGCTTCGGTATCACCCTGTCGGACGGCAACACCGGCGACCTCCTCCCCCTCTACGAGCTGGCCAAGGGATTGCGGGCCGAGTTCGCCACGGCCGCCGTCCACAACTCGTCCTATTTCCACGCCTCGGAGAACCGCTTCCTCCGGCCCGAGGACGCCGTCCAGGCCCTGCAGGCGCTTATCGACCGGCTCCTGCGCTCGCGGCGGCCCAAGGACTGGCTGAGGGCCTACTTCAACCGCGGCCTGATCGAATACATCCGCGGCGCCCCCCGCCTGCTGCCCTGCCGGGCCGGGACGGACATCTTCTTTCTCGACCCCGCGGGCGATATCTGGCCGTGCAACGGGACGGAGCCCGGCCGCGGGCCCGGCCGCCTGGGGAACCTGCACCGGCGGACGTTCGAGGACATCTGGGAATCGGTCGAGGCCGAAGCCGTCCGCGCCGCCGTCCGCCGATGCCCCAAGAACTGCTGGATGATCGGGACCGCCTCGCCGGCCATCAAGAGGAGCCCGCTCAAGCCCGCCCTGTGGGTGCTCCGGCGCAAGCTGGGCGGATCGCGGCGACCGGCATGAAGATCGTCTTCATCGGGGCCAAGGGGATCCCGGCCGTTTCCGGCGGAGTGGAGGCCCATGTCGACGAGTTGAGCCGGGGCCTGGTCCGTGCGGGCCACGAGGCCGTCGTCTACGTCCGCGACTGGTACACGCCGCGCCGGCTCCTCTCCTGGCAGGGCGTCCGGCTCATCCATCTGCCGACCATCCGGACCAAGCATCTGGACGCGACCATCCACTGCCTGCTGGCCTCGATCCACGTCCTGTTCATCAAGGCCGACGTCATCCACTACCACGCCGTCGGGCCGGCGGCCTTCGCCGTCCTGCCCCGCCTCTTCGGCCGGCGTGTCGTGGTCACCATCCACCGCCGGGATTGGGCGGCCGACAAGTGGAAAGCGCCGGCCCGGCTCCTCCTGAAGGCCGCCGAATGGGCCGCCGTCCGCACCCCCCGGGCCGTGATCGCCGTTGCGGCGACGATCCGCGACGGGCTGGCCAAGGGCGGCCGGACCTCTCCGGTCGTCATTCCCAACGGCTTCGTCGCGCCCCTCCCTCTTCCGCCCGGCCCGGCGTCCGCCCGCTTCGGCCTGGCCGCCCGCCGCTATGTCCTCTTTCTCGGCCGGCTCGTGCCGGAGAAGCGGCCGGACTGGCTCATCCGCGCCTTCCTGGAGCGAAGGTCGAAGGGGGATGGGCTCAAGCTCGTTTTGGCCGGCGCCTCGAGCGGCACGGACGATTATGTCCGCGGCCTGAAAGCCCTGGCCGGGTCCGATCCCCGGATCGTCTTCACCGGAGAGATCCGGGGACAGGACAAGGACGAAATCGCCTCGAACGCCCTGCTTTTCGTCCTGCCGTCGCGCTTGGAAGGATACCCCATCGCCCTGCTCGAGGCCCTCGGCGCCGGCCTGGGCTGTCTGGCCAGCGACATCCCCCCTCACCGGGAGATCGTCCGCGACGGAGTCGACGGCCTCCTCTTCCGATCGGACGACTTCGCGGATTTCAAGGCCCGCTTGGACGGGCTGTTGTCCGACCCGGCCCGGATCGCCGCCCTGGGCCGGGAGGCCCGGGATGCGGCCGCCGCCAGGCCGGATTGGGACGCCGTCGTCCGCCGGACGATCGAGGTTTATCGGGCCGTTCGGCTCTGACGGCCGCGGCGCCGTTTTCAGCCGGCTTGGGCGAAAAACCGCTCGCCCGCGGTTGTCAGGACGGCGGCGAGATGGCATACTGGGCGCCTTAGGGGATTCGAGTCGCCTTCATGATGGACACGATAAGTTCGAACGTGAAAAAGCTCGCCGGCTTGGCGATGCTGATCTTAGGCGACTTGACCGCTTTAGGGCTTGCGTTCGGCCTGGCTGAAATCGTGCGGCGGATCTTGCGGGAGGCTTCGGCCAATGACGGCCTCCCCAGCGGCCGCTGGCCTCTTCAGTCCATCCTTCGGCTGGCGGCCCTGGCCGCGATCTGGATCCTGGCTTTCGCCTCCGAGAAGCTCTATACCCGCCGCTTCTCCTCCCTGGACGAATCGCGCCGCCTGCTCAAAGGCTCGTCCACGGCCTTTGCCGTCGTCCTGGGAGCCTCGTTCCTGAATCCGGGCTTCTTCCTCTTCTCCCGGACCACTCTCCTTATCGCCTGGATCCCGGCCTTCGCCCTCTTCCCTCTCTTCCGCGGGATCATCAAGCGGACCATGGCCCGCCGGCGCCTCTGGCGCAAGCGCGTTCTGTTCATAGGATCATCCGGCGGGGCCGGGCCGGTCATCAAGGCCATCCGATCCAACCCGATCCTCGGCTACGAAATGGTGGGCGTGTTGACGGACGACCGGCCGGACCCGGAGGCCTTCGACGGGCTTCCGGTCCTGGGCCGGATCGACGACCTGGAGGCTTGGGCGGAGCGGAAGGCCTTCGACCATCTGGTGATCCACTTCCCCGACCTGCCCGGCGACCAGCTTACCGAGCGGCTGGGGCTTTGGGAGACCGCCGGCGAGGTCATCCATTACATCCCCAGGACGGCCGCATTGATCGTGGCCGGCGTGGAAGCCGAGGACATGGGCGGCGTCCTATCCCTGTCCGTGCGCCGCAACCTGGCCAAGCCCTGGAACATCCTGATCAAGTCCGCTTTCGACTACATCCTGGCCGGAATCGGTTTCGTCGTCACGGCTCCTCTCCTTCTCCTGGCCATGGCCGCCGTGAAGCTGGACTCGCGGGGGCCGGTCTTCTTCCGCCAGATCCGCTACGGACGCATGGGGCGCCCTATCCGCTTGATCAAGCTGCGGACCATGCACGTCGACAACGAAAAGAGGCGGGAGGCCTTCCTGGCCGGGAATCCCGCGGCCCGGGCGGAATGGGCGGAATACCACAAGCTCAAGGCCAAGGATCCACGGATCACCCGAATCGGCCGGTTTTTGCGCCGGACCAGCCTCGATGAGATCCCCCAGCTTCTCAACGTCCTGACCGGGGAGATGAGCCTGGTTGGGCCGCGCCCCTACCTCATCGAAGAACTGCGCGAGATGGAGAAGGCGCGGTCCATTCTGACCCATGTCAAGCCGGGCCTGAGCGGGCTGTGGCAGGTCTCCGGCCGCTCCCTGGTCCCCTTCCATGAGCGGCTGAGTCTGGACGAGCACTACGTCCGGAACTGGTCCTTCTGGCTGGACATCATCATCCTGGTCAAGACGCCGCTGGCCGCCCTCCTGGGCCGCGGCGCGTTCTGAAAAAGCTCCACACGGCAGGGAAGAGGAGACGGAAAGCTCGGCCTCTGGCGACGCCGGGAGATCTCCACCCGGCAAACCCCAGAGCAGATGATGAAGCTGTTCCGCGAGGATTTCCAGATCGAGATCGTCGAAGTGGACACGATTACGAGGGATCCGGCGGTCCGGTTCCGGCCGATCGTCTCGGAGGTTAAACCCTGATCGGGGCGATGATTCGTGTCGGCTAATTACTCGGCCAGGCGGGTGAAGACGAGCACCCGGTTCGGGTGGATCTCGGCGTAGCCGCCCTCGACTTCATGGCTCTCGTCCCGGCCGCCGTAACGGTATTCGATCGCCCCCCGCCCCAAGGCCGACATCATCGGCCGGTGGCCGGGCAGGATTCCGATCTGGCCGTCGATTCCCGGCAGGGAGACGGATTCCACATCGGCATCGACCAGGGAGCGCCGCGGGGTGACCACCCGCAACCGCAGCCGGTCCGATGGATCGCTCACTGGGCCCTCAACTCCTCGGCCCGCTTGACGACGTCCTCGATGCCGCCGGCCATGTAGAAGGCCTGCTCCGGCAGGTTGTCATACTTGCCCTCGACGACCTCCTTGAAGCTGCGGACGGTCTCCTCGACCGTGACGTATCGTCCCGGCCGCCCGGTGAAGATCTCGGCCACGTGGAACGGCTGTGACAGGAAGCGCTGGATCTTGCGGGCCCGGGCCACGATGAGCTTGTCCTCATCCGAAAGCTCCTCGATGCCCAGGATGGCGATGATGTCCTGCAGGTCCTTGTACCGCTGCAGGATCTCCTTGACCCGGCGGGCGACCTGGTAATGCTCCTCGCCGACGACGGCGGGGTCGAGGATCCGGCTGAAGGACGACAGCGGGTCGACGGCCGGGTAGAGGCCCTGGTCGGTCAGGGCCCGCGCCAGCTGGGTCGAGGCGTCCAGGTGGGAGAACGTCGTGGCCGGGGCGGGATCGGTGAAGTCGTCGGCCGGGACGTAAATGGCCTGGACCGAAGTGATCGAGCCCTTCTTGGTCGAGGTGATCCTCTCCTCCAGTTCACCCAGCTCGGTGGCCAGGTTGGGCTGGTATCCGACGGCCGAGGGCATCCGGCCGAGAAGGGCCGAGACCTCGGAGCCGGCCTGGGTGAAGCGGAAGATGTTGTCGATGAACAGCAGCAGGTCTTGGTTCATCTCGTCCCGGAAGTACTCGGCCACCGACAGGGCGGTCAGCCCGATCCGCAGGCGGGCGCCCGGCGGTTCGGTCATCTGGCCGTAGACCAGGGCGGTCTTGGCGAGGACCTTGGACTCGGTCATGTCCAGCCACAGATCGTTGCCCTCGCGGGTCCGCTCGCCGACCCCGGCGAAGACCGAATAGCCGCCGTGCTTGAGGGCCACGTTGTGGATCAGCTCCTGGATGATGACGGTCTTGCCGACGCCGGCGCCGCCGAACAGACCGATCTTGCCGCCCTTGAGGAAGGGCTGAATAAGGTCGATGACCTTGATCCCGGTCTCGAACATCTCCCGCCGGGTGTTCTGCTCCGAGAGCAGAGGCGGCTGGCGATGGATGGGATAGCGCGTCTTGGCCGCGATCGGCCCGAGATGGTCGACCGGCTCGCCGACCACGTTCATGACCCGCCCCAGGACCTCCGGCCCGACCGGGACGGTGATGGGGCCGCCCGTATCGATCGCCTTCATGCCCCGGGCCAAGCCGTCCGTGGGATGCATGGCCACGCAGCGGACCGTGTCTTCGCCCAGGTGCTGCTCGACCTCGACGATGATGTCGACCGGGGAGGTCGTCTCGAAGCCTTCGCTGGTGATCCGGATGGCCGTATAGATCTCGGGCAGCTCCATGCCTCGGAACGCCACGTCCACGACGGGCCCGATGATCTGGGTGACCCTTCCGGCGCGTTCGGTCTTGGATGTCGTACTCATGATGCCCTCCCTCGGGCGGCTATTTCTTCAGGGCTTCCACGGCCGTCATGATTTCCAGCAGTTCCTTGGTGATGCCGGCCTGGCGGATCTTGTTCAGGATCAGGATGTATTTATGGGCCAGTTCCTCGGCGTTGCGGGTGGCGCCGTCCATGGCCATCATCCGGGCGGCCTGCTCGGCGGCCTGCGACTCGAAATAGGCGTGGACGACTTGGTCCTCGATGATCCGGGGCAGCAGGCCATCGACGACAGGACCCAGGCCCGGCTCCCAGGACGGCGATTCATCGTGGTGGGCGAAAGAGGCCGTCTCGGGCGGATGCACGGGCAGAATGCGGGTCGTGATCAGGCGCGGCGCCAGGACGGACTTGAACTCGTTGGACACGAGGTAGACGGCGTCGGTCTCCTGGTGGAGAAACATTTTCATCAGCCGGCGGGCCGTATCGCGGAGGGCTTCCTCGGTCAGCCGGTCGGTTTTCTCGGGAAAAGCCCAGTCGATCGGATAGGCTTGGCGGCGGAAGAATTGGACCGCCTTGCGGCCGACCAGGACGAGCCGGACCGCGGCCGCGGCCGATTTCTCGGCCGCGAATTCATGGGCCCGGGCCAGCAAGCCCGAGTTGAAGGCTCCACACAGCCCCTTGTCCGAGGAGACGACCAGGACATGGACGCGCTTCTCCTCCCGATCGGCCAGGAAGGGGTGGGCCTCCGGCCCGGCCCAGTGGGCCGTTTCCCAAAGCAGGGCCGGCCCGACGTGCCAGTGGGGACGCCCCTCCTGGACGGTGCGCTGGGCCTTCTTGAACTTGGCGGTCGAGACGGTCTTCATCGCCTTGGTGACCTGCTGCGTGTTCTGCACGCTCTTGATCCGGCGGCGAAGATCGATCAGGGTCGGCATGTCAGGCGGCCCCCTCGCGGAAACGGCCGTTGAATTCGGTCAGGGCGGCGCCGATCTCGGCGTCGAGAGCGGCGTCGATCGTCTTGCGCTCGGCGATCTTGGCCGGGATGGCGGGGTGCTCGCGGTCGAAGAACTCGTACAGCTTGCGCTCATATTCGCCGATCTTGGCCACCGGGAACTCGTCCAGGAAGCCGCGGTTGCCGGCGTAGATGATCAGGATCTGCCGTTCCACCGGTATGGGGCCGTACTGGCCCTGCTTGAGGATCTCCGTCAGCCGGACGCCGCGGTCGAGCTGGGCTTGGCTGATCTTGTCCAGCTCGGTCCCGAACTGGGCGAAGGTCAGCAGCTCGCGGTACTGCTGGAGGTCGCCGCGCAGCTTGCCCGCGATCTGCTTCATGGCCTTGATCTGGGCGTTGCCGCCGACGCGGGAGACCGAGATGCCGACGTTGATGGCCGGACGGGTGCCGGCATTGAACAGCTCCGGCTCCAGGTAGATCTGGCCGTCGGTGATGGAGATGACGTTGGTCGGGATGTAGCCCGAGACGTCGCCGGCCTGGGTTTCGATGATCGGCAGGGCGGTCAGAGAACCGCCGCCCAGCTTGTCGCTCATCTTGGCCGCCCGCTCCAGCAGGCGGGAATGGAGGTAGAAGACGTCGCCCGGGTAGGCCTCGCGGCCCGGCGGGCGGCGGAGCAGGAGCGAGATTTCGCGGTAGGCCGCGGCGTGCTTGCTCAAGTCGTCAAAGATGCACAGGGCGTGGCCGCCGTTGTCCCGGAAATACTCGCCCAGGGCACAGCCGCTGTAGGGCGCCAGGTACTGCAGGGGCGACGGGTCGCTGGCCGAGGCGGCGACGACGATCGAATAGGCCATGGCCCCGTAATCCTCCAGGGTCTGGACGAAGTTGGCGACGGTGGAGTTTTTCTGGCCGATGGCGACGTAGATGCAGATGACTCCGGTGTTCTTCTGGCTGAGGATGGTGTCGATGACGATGGCCGACTTGCCGGTCTGGCGATCGCCGATGATCAGCTCGCGCTGGCCGCGGCCGATCGGGATCATGGCGTCGATGGCCTTGATCCCGGTCTGGAGCGGCTCGCGCACGGGCAGGCGATCGACGACGCCGGGGGCCTGCCGCTCGACCGGCAGGAAGACGTCCGTCTTGATCGGCCCCTTGCCGTCCAGGGGCTGGCCCAGGGGATCGACGACCCGGCCGACCAGGGCCGGCCCGGCCGGCACGGAAATGATCCGATGGGTCCGCTTGACCAGGTCGCCTTCCTTGATGACGTGGCTTTCGCTCAGCAGGACGGCTCCGACGCTGTCCTCCTCCAGATTCAGGGCGATGCCGGAAATGCCGTGGGGAAATTCCAGGAGCTCGTTGTACATAACCCGGTCGAGGCCGTAAATCTTGGCGATGCCGTCGCCGACCGAAATGACCGTGCCGATCTCGCGGATATCCACCTCGGTTTGGAAGCCTTCGATCTCGCGCTGGATGATCTTGCTGATCTCATCGGCTTTAATGGCCATGGCGCTCTACCTTTCGCTTATTGTGTCCTTGAGACGGTCCAACTGACCCTTGAGCGAGACGTCGAAGATGCGATTTCCCTTCCGCACGGTCAGCCCGCCGACAAGCGCGGGATCGAGCCCGTAGTCGCAGTGGACCGCCCGCTTCTCCAGCCGCTCGAGCTCCGCTTCGAGCCCGGCCCGCTGGGCCGCTGAGAGGGCCACGACCGAGCAGACCTCGAAGGTCGGCGTGCCGCGGCCGGCACGCCAGACGGCGGGCAGGCACTCCAGGACGCCGGGCAGGATCTCCAGGCGGCCGTGCCGCAGGAGAAGGTCCAGGAAGCGGATGGTTTTCCCCTCCGCCTGCATCGCTTCGAGGAGAGACTTGAGCAGGTGGGTCTTGCGGGAAACGTTGAGGAAGGGCCGCAGCAGGGCGGCCCGCAGGTCGTCCCGGCTTTCGACCAGTCCGTCGAAGACGGCCAGCTGGCCGTAGACGGCCTCGTACTCGGCCGGCGAGGCCAGGGCCGCGGCCAGCCCTTCCGCGTATCGCTTAACGAGGGTCGGATTCTTCATGCAGGGTCTTCAGCTTGGCGATGGACTTGTCGATGAGGTCGGATTGGTCGGCGCCGGTCAGGCGGGCCTTGATCCGGGCCTCAGCCAGCGAGGCGGCGAGATCCGCGGTGTAGGCCTTGAGATCGCGCACGCCGGCTTTCAGATGGGCTTCAACCTCGAGCTTGGCCAGCGCCCGCAGGCGCTCCGCTTCCTGGCCGGCCATTTCCCGGATGCGCTCCTTCCCGCGCCGCCCCTCTGCCTCGGCCTCGGTCCGCAGGCGGGCCATCTCCGCCTCCAGGGCCGTCACCTTGGCCCGGGCCTCGGCCAGCCGGGATTCCGCCTCGCTCCGGGCGGCCCGGGCTTCGTCCAGCGTCCGGGCGATGTCCTGCGTCCGCCGGGTCAGCATCGCCATGACCGGCTTGCGGAGGAAGTAAAAGAGGCCGCCGAAAAGGATGGCGAAGTTGATGATCTTGCTGATCACTGCAGCAGCCTCGCTTCGATCGATTCGGAAAGGGATTGGGCTTGCGCGGCCAGCTGGGCCTTGAGGCCGTCGATTTCGCGGGCCATCTCGTCCTTGGCCTTGTCCACTTCCTCTTTGGCCGTCCGCCCGACTTCGGCAAGCAGGCGCGTCTTTTCGCGCACGGCTTCGAGCTCGAGGTCGTCGCGGATCTTATCGGCCGCGGCCCGGGCCGCCTTGAGGGCCGCGTCGACGCTTTTCAGATCGGCGGCGTTTTCCTCGGCGGCGAGCCGGGAAGCCTCCCGGTCGCCGGTCAGGCGGGTTTCCCGCTCGGCCCGGATCTTTTGCAGGGGCCGGAAGAAAAACCGGGACAGGAAAGCGACTAGAATCCAGACCGCCGCGAAGGTGATGACAATTGTACCGTCTATTTCGAGCATGGGACGGACATTCCGGCTAAAATCCGAAACTTGATGATAGCACACCGCCCGCGGGGAATGCAAAGCGCGGCGGCGCTCAGCTTGCGCGGCATAGCTTCTTGACTTCTCCGACGAGATACAGAGAGCCCGCGACGAGGACGACGCCGGCGGGACCGGCTTCGCGCCGGGCCAAGCGGAGCGCCCGAAGGAGGTCCGGCTCGATGACGATCTTGCGGGCGAACTCGGGAACGGCCTTCAGGATCTCCTCGGGCGAAGCGGCCCGGGTGAAGGGGATGCCGGTCAGGATGATCCGGCGGGCCGGCGGGAAGAGAAGGCGGGCGGAGCGGCGGATGGCCTTGTCCCTCATCATGGCGAAGACGAGAATAAAGCGGCCTCGGCCCCGGATTTCGTCCCGGATGAAACGGGCGACCGCCCGCGCTCCCTCCTCGTTGTGGGCGCCGTCGAGGAAAACCGCCGGACGGCGGCCGACGACTTCCAGCCGCCCTTCCCAGCGGACCGATGTGAGACCTTTCATGACGGCCCGCCGGGTCGGCCCGCGGCCGAGCCGGTCGAGCTCGCGGAGAACGGCAATGGCGGTCGCGGCGTTCACGCCCTGGTGTTCGCCGCGCAGGCCGGGAACGAATTCATAGACGTCCCCTTCGGACGCGTATCGAAACGCGAGACCGGAGGGAGTCCGGGCGGCCAGAAGCTCCCGGCCGCGGCCGAAAACGGGCCGGAAGGGAGCCTGAAGCTCCGCGGCCCGGGCCTTGATGACGGCACGGGCCGCGCCCCGTTCGGGTCCGCAGACCACGGGCACGCCGGGTTTGATGATGCCCGCCTTTTCGCCGGCGATGGCCGCCAGGCTGCCGCCCAGGTGCTCGCGGTGGTCGAGGGCGATCGAGGTGATGGCGGAAACGAGAGGGGTGACGACGTTGGTGGCGTCGAACCGCCCGCCCAGGCCCACTTCCAGAATCGCGATATCCACCTTGCGGTTCGCGAAATGGAGGAAAGCCAGGGTGGTCAGGACCTCGAAAAACGTGGGATGGGCGTCCAGGCGGCCGGCCTCGAGCAGGCCGTCGATCGCCCCCCGGATGCGGCCGAGCAGGCGGCCGAGCTCGGCCCGGCCGATCATCCGGCCGCCGACCCGGATGCGCTCCCGGACGTCCACCAGATGGGGCGAGGTATAGAGGCCCGTTCTTCGGCCGTCCGCCCGAAGGACGGCATCCAGCATGGCGCAGACCGAGCCTTTGCCGTTCGTCCCGGCGACATGGATGGAGGGGAAGGCGAGATGGGGATCGCCCAAGGCGTGGAGGAGAACCCGGATGTTGTCCAGGCCCAGTTTGATGCCGAACCGCTCCAGGGCCCGCAGATAAGCGCGGACTTCGGACGGCGAGAGGGGGCGAAAAGGAGACCGGGACGGGCGGGAACCGGGGCTCACTGCAGCCGGTTGAGCAGAAGCCGCAGGGCTTTGATGACGAAAGGCCTCAGGGCCTTGCGGGGAACGACATCGTCCAGGAAGCCGTGCTTGAGAACGAACTCGGACCGTTGGAAGCCCTTGGGCAGCTTGACCTTGATCGTCTGCTCGATGACAACGGGCCCGGCAAAGCCGACGAACGCGTTGGGCTCGGAAACATTGATGTCGCCGAGCATGGCCCAGGAGGCCGTCGTCCCGCCCGAAGTGGGGTCGGCCAGGATGGAAATGAACGGCAGGCGCGCCTGGTCCAGCTTGGCCAGGGAGCCGCTCGTCCGGGCCATCTGCATCAGCGACAGGAGGCCTTCCTGCATCCGCATGCCCCCCGAAACCGAGACGACGATCAGGGGCGTCTTGCCCGCCAGGGCCCGCTCCGTGGCCCGGACGATCTTCTCGCCCACCACCGAGCCGACGCTTCCGCCCATGAACGCGAAGTCCAGGGCGCAGATGACCGTCCGGATGCCGCCCATGGCGCCGATCGCGGTCACGGCCGCCTCCGGCAGGTCGGTCTTGCGCTTGTAGGCTTCCAGGCGCCCGGAATAGGGCTGGCTGTCCACGAAATGGAGGGGGTCGAGGGACTGGATATTATGGTCGACGATGTCGAACTGCCCGTCGTCGAAGAGCATGGCCAGGCGCTCGGAAGCCGAAAGCCGGAAATGGAAGCCGCAAGCCGGGCAGACCGAGAGATTCTCCAGGATATCCTCTTTGTAGAGAATCCTCTGGCAGTTGTTGCAGCGGGTCCACAGGTTGGCGCTCATAAGCGCCCTTGAGTCTAGCAGTAAGGAATCGGCAGTGTCAATCGCCGGCCCATCCGGCCAAGGCTGGAAGAAATCGATCCTCTTTGTATTCAATTCTTTATCAAGGGCCGCCGGCCGCGCGGCCTATTCACCGGCGCTTCTCGGCCAGCCGTTGGCGCAGGAAAACGGCGATTTCGTCCGGGGTGGGAAGATCAAGTCCGACGTCGATTTTTTCCCGCAGGAGGTCCCGGGCCACCTGCAGGAGGCGGGCCTCTTCGACCGGCTTTTCCATGTATTCGGCCGCGCCGAAGGCGGTCAGGGCCTCGTGCCTGTACTGGGGCCCGCGGTACAGGCCGGTGATGATGATGACCGGCACGCCGCCCCGGGAGTCCTGGACGATCCGCTTGGTCAGGTCAAAGCCGTGCAGGCGGGGCAGGATGGCCTCCAGGACGACCAAATCGGGCCGTTCGAGCTGGTATTTTTCCCAGGCGGACAGGCCGTCGCACGCCGTCGTCACGACGAAGCCGGCCGCCTCGAACAAGGCGGCCAAGCTCTCGACCGAGCGCTGGTCGTAATCGACGACAAGGATCTTCTTATCGGCCATGGCAACCGGATTTTCACACAACCCCGGCCGAAATTCAAATCCCCGAGGGATTGTGATATATTGGCGCGGATGAGCGCGTCCGAACCGATCCGTTTGTCCGTCATCGTTCCGGCCTACAACGAGGAGCGCAACGTCCCCCGAATGGCCGAGGAGCTCACGGCGGCCTGCCTCAAGCTGGCCGTTCCCTACGAGATCATCTTCATCGACGACGGAAGCCAGGACGGGACGTTCGAGGCGCTGCGCCGGGCCCGCCGGGAAGACGCGCGGATCAAGGTCATCCGGTTCCGCAAGAACTTCGGCCAGACGGCGGCTCTCTCGGCGGGATTCGATTACGCCCGCGGCGAAATCGTCGTCACCATCGACGCCGACCTGGAAAACGACCCCAGCGACATGGGCGCCCTGGTGGCCAAGATCGAGGAAGGCTACGACCTGGTCAGCGGCTGGCGCAAGGACCGGTGGAAGAAGCACTTCCTCACCCGCCGCCTGCCCTCCCTGATGGCCAACGGGCTCATCTCGCGGATCACCAAGGTCAAGCTGCGAGACTACGGCTGCACCCTGAAGGCCTAC
>JAQULS010000180.1 GCA_028749235.1 Acidobacteriota bacterium
TCGGCCACCTCGATGATGAAGCGGACCGTCTCCTCGACCGACCAGCGGCGCTTGTCGGCCAGCCAAGCCTCCAGGCTGCGGCCTTCGATGAATTCCATGGCGATGAAGGCCATCCCCTGGTCCTCGCCCACCTCGTAGATGGTGACGATGCGGGGGTGGGAAAGCTGGCCGGCGGACTTGGCCTCGCGCAGGAAGCGCTTCTGGGCCTCCTCGCGCTGCTCGGGCTGGGCGATCTGGTCGAAGCGGATCGTTTTGACGGCCACGATGCGGTCGATGAGCGGATCGCGGGCCTTGTACACGATGCCCATGGCGCCGCGACCGATCTCCTCGATGATGACGTACTTGCCGATCCGTTGTTCGGTCATGCCCTTCCTCTTCTTCCCCATTGCCGGCCTGCGGGGCGGAACCGGGCCGTCACGGCGGTGATGTTGTCCGGGCCTCCCCGGCCGTTGGCCAGATGGATGAGCCGGTCGCAGAGCGCCCGCAGATCCCCGGCCCGGCGGAAGGCCCGGCCCAGGGTCCGCTCCGGCACCGGGCCGCACAACCCGTCGCTGCAGAGGAGCAGCGCGTCGCGGGCTTCCCAATCGACCTCGAAGCCGTCGATCTGGACGTTTTCCTCGTAGCCGAGCGACCGGGTGACCATCCGGCGGAACGGCGACCGTTCGATGTCGCTCTCGCTCAAGCTGTGCGCGGCCCGCTGCTCGGCGGCCCAGGAATGGTCGCGGGTGACGGGATAGAGCGTTCCGCGGCGGACGACGTAAGCCCGGCTGTCGCCGACGTTGGCGACGAAGGCGAAGCCGGGACGGACCAAGGCGGCCACGAGGGTCGTGCCCATCCCGGTCGAACCGGGGATGTCGGCGGCCATGCGGAAGATCTCGGAATTGGCCTCCCGGAAGGCGCCCAGAAGAGCGTCCCGCGCGGCGAGACCGGCCCGCCCCCCGGGCGGGAACGCCTCCTTCAGCGCTCGGACCGCCGCGGCCGAGGCCTGCGCCCCGCCGATGTGGCCGCCGATGCCGTCGGCCACGGCCAGCAGCCAGGCGTATTCGGCCGCCGCCGTGCGGCCGGCCAGGTCCAGGCAGAGAAAGTCGTCCTCGTTGCGGTCCCGTTTGCGGCCCACATCGCTTCGTCCGAAGGCTTCGATCTCGAGATCCACCGTTCGCTCCGCTGGCGCTTCGGTCATTCCATCTTGAACTTGAGAGTGATCTTGCCCATCCCGATCACGGTCCCAGGGCGGAGAACGGACGGGCCGCCGATTTCGGCCCCGTCGAAAAGGGTGGGATTGGTCGCGCTCTCGTTGACCAGGGTGAATTCCTTTGTGGCGTTGTCATAGAGAATGGCGGCCTGTTCCTTGGAGACGGTGCCGTCCGCGATCTCGATGTCGTTCAGCCGTCCGCCGGGACGTCCGATATTGGTTTTCATCAGGTGGAGCGGATATTCCCGGCCCTTGTCGGGCCCGCTGTCCAGGACCAGGCTGGCGCCCAGGTTTCGGAAGACCTGGGTCTTGGCCGCGGCCGGGACGGCGGACGACGGGAAGGGCGCGACGCGGATGGTCCGGCCCATGTCCGTCGAGTCCGGCCGGATGCGGGGCGCGTCCCCGGCCCGCCGCCGGGGCCTGAGCCAAAGAACGATGAGGACGACGAACAGGATCGCCAGGATGACGCCCGCCGCGATCAAAACCGCGGAGACGAGAGACGATCCGGGCGACGACCTCCGATCCTCTTTCAGCGTGGGAGCGTTCTCCCGGGCCGGGTCGGCCACGAGCGTTCCCGTGATCCGGTAGACCTTGCCGATCTTGGGCAGCTTTTCGGAACGGACGGTAAGGGCCGAAGCGGTGCTGTCGTCGATGATCGTGTAGGTTCCGCGCCCGCCCCCTCCGGCGGCCGACTGGAGGGCTTGAACCTGGCCGACGACCGTCACGGAGGTGTTCAGGAACCGTTCCGGCCGGGTCAGCAGGTCCAGGACGTAGACGTCCTGGGCGGCGGCGGAAGAGGCGAAGAGGAGAAGGCCGAAAACCAAGGCCCAACGAGGCGGGCGCAGGGGAAATATCCTCATCGATCCTCCTCCAAAAAGCGTAGCCTCATGCTAACCGCAAACCCTGTCTTTGTCAATTTAAGCGGGAGGAATTGACAGGCGGAAAGTATCGGTGGACAATCGGGCCATGGGAAGAACGATCCGGATACGCCCTCTGCGGACGGAGGCCGAGTACGAAGCGTGCGTGGCCATCCAACGGCAGGTCTGGAACCGCACCGACCTGGAGATCACGCCGCCCCACCAGCTCAAGGTTTCCGTGTACATGGGCGGGATCCTGCTGGGCGCCTTCGTCGACGGCGCGGCGGCCGGGTACGTCTATTCCTACCCGGCCGTCCACGGCGGCCGGACCATCCAGCATTCCCACCATCTGGCCGTCCTGCCCGAGCATCGGGGCCTGGGGCTGGGCAAGATGCTCAAGTGGGCCCAGCGCGATGAAGCCCTGGCCCGCGGCTACAACCTGATCACCTGGACATACGATCCTCTCCAAGCCCGCAACGCGAATCTCAATATCCACACGCTGGGTGCCGTCGGGCGGACCTACCTCGACGATTTCTACGGCTCCGCGCCCTCGCTGGTCCTGGAGCCCGGCGTGCCCACCGACCGTCTGCTCGTGGAATGGCTTCTTTCATCCAAGCGCGTCTGCGACCGGGCCGCGGCCGCGCCCGCCAAGATCGATCCCGGGGCCTATCCCATGGTCGTGGCGAGAAAACCCGACTCGAGCTGTCCCCGCATCGCTCCGCGGCGGCCGGATTTCTCGCGCCGCGACAAGACCCTGTTGGTCGAGATCCCGTGCGCCATCCGGGAGCAGAAGGGACTGGGCGGTCTCATCGCGGGTTGGCAGAGGGCGATCCGGGCCGCTTTCCTCCACTACTTCAAGACCGGCTACGTCCTGACCGACTTCATCTCCGGCGAGCGCTCCTTCTACGTCCTGCGGCGATCCCTTGATCGTCCTCGTTAGGACGAATTCCTATTCGGTCCTCGCGAGGGCGGCGCTAGCCGTCTTTCTTCTTCAGTCCAAAATCAATCGGCTGCGGCGGAAGCGCCGGTCCGCGATGAAGATCAGAAGAACGTCGCCCGCGGCCAAAACTCCGGCGGCGGCGATGCCGATCATCTTGAAATCGATTGTTCCGACCCGGGCGGCCAGCCAGGCCTTGACCGAAGGAGGAAGCATGGGCAGGGCGAAGAGCGGGACGAGCAGGACGAGGAAGGCGACGCTGAAGACCTGCTGGGCCTGGCGCACGGTCGCCGCCCGAAGCGAGATCATGACCCCCAGGGCGGAGCCGAAGACGGCCACCAGCAGGGTGGCGCCGACGATGCCCGCGGCGATCGGCAGGGGATAGAAGAGGATCTTGCCGTGGCCGTGCACCACGGTCAGGGCGATCGCGCCGGCCAGGACGCAAATCACGGTCAAGCCCCAGCCGTAGAGGACGGCGGCTCCGATCTTGCCCGCCAGGATGGCCCGGTCGGGAAGCCGGCTGGCGAGCAGCGTCTCCAGGGTGTGCCGCTCCCGCTCGCCGGCGAAGGCGTCGGCGACGACCCCGCTGGCCAGCAGGATCGGGATCCAGGCCCAGTAGAGCATGGCCAGGGGAGAGGAGATCCAGGCCGGCCCGTTCTGCAGCGGCATCAGGATGCCGAACACGGCCAAAAAGATGAGCATCCCGGTCTTGCCGCCCTTGAAGCGGCCCTTCTGGCCGAGAAGCTCCTTGCCTTCTTTCCAAATGATGGTCATGACATCGCGTAACATCAGCTTTCCTCCGTCGTTTCGTCCTTGACCAGCTTCAGGAAGGCGTCCTCGAAGGTCGGGCGCCGGTTCAAGACCTCTTCGACCGAAGCCCCGGATTCGACCAGGACGCGGACCGCTTCGGCGGTTCGGACTTCGCCCGCCCAGGTGATGATGAGGCCGCCGGGTGTTTCGGCCAGGCCGGTGATTCCGGCCAAGCCCCGCAGGCGTTCGACGGCCGCCGGACCGAAATCCCGGCCCCGGATCTCGATGGCCGGAGCGGATTCGCCCCGCCGCAAGTCCTCGACCGGCCCCTCGGCCAGGAGGCGGCCGGCCCGGATGACCGCCACCCGCCGGCAGAGGCGCTCGGCTTCGTCCAGGTTGTGGGTCGTCAGGAAGACCGTGGTGCCCTCGCGAGCGGCCAGGGAGGCCAAGTCCTCGCGCAGCGAGGCCGCCGCGACGGGATCGAGGCCGGCGGTCGGCTCGTCCAGAAAAATCAGGCGCGGCCGGGCCAACAAGGCCCGGGCCACGGCCAGCTTCTGCTTCATGCCCCGGCTCCACTTGCCGGCTGCTTCGCCGCGGCGATCCCAAAGCCCGAAGTGGGTCAGGAGCTCGCGGATCCGGGCGCTCCGTTCGGGAGCGGACAAGCGGGCGATGCGGCCGTAGAATTCGAGGTTGTCCTCGGCGCTCAAGCGCTCGTAGAGGCCGGTGTGCTCGAGCAGGGCGCCGCTTGAGGCCCGGATGCGGGAGGCTTCGGTCCGGGTGTCGAACCCGAGAACCTCGGCTCGGCCCCGGCTGGGCTCAAGCAAGCCCAACAGGAGGCGGATGGTGGTCGTCTTGCCGGCTCCGTTGGGGCCGAGGAAGCCGAAAACGATGCCGGCCGGGACGTCGATGGACAGGTCGTCGAGGGCGGTAACCGACTTGAAATCGCGGCCCAGCCCACGGGTGCGGATGACGATATCGGACATGGATGACTCCTTGCGATAAGGGAGGGCTATTTCTCGAAGAGCGTCTTGACGCTGGCCCGGTAATCCTTGTAGGCCTTGAGGCCCGCCGGCGTCAGGCGGGCCAGGGTCAGCGGGATCTTGCCCTTGTAGGTCTTCTCGATGGCCGCATAGCCGGCCTCCTCGAGCTTGGTCAGGTGGAAAGAGAGGTTGCCCTTGGTCAGACCGGTCTCGCGTTGGAGAAAAAGGAAATCGGCGCTCTCGGCCACCGACAGGATCGTGGCGATGACCAGGCGGGCCGGTTCGTGGATGACCCGATCGAGGTCGGCCAGGCCGCGCAGGTCAGGGCTCATCAGGGACCTCCGCGGCGCGCTTGTTGCGGCGCAGGAAGACGATCAGGGCGGCCAGCCCGGACAGGACCATGGCCGCTCCTAACAGAGCGCAGTGGAGGCTGACGCCCCGTATATCGCCAATCCCGGCCGCGGCGAGGGCGATTCCGGCGAATGCGGAGATGCAGGCCAGGACAAAGTAGCGGGCCACCCCGCTCTTGGAGGCCAGCAGGAGGAAGACAATGCCCAACAGGAATCCGTTGAATGCCGGCAGCATGTCCCTGAAGGAGGGGATGAACTGCATCAAAACGGGAATGGAAGCCCCGGTTACGGCCCCGATTACGCCCGCCGTCAAGCGCCGCTTGGGGCTTCGCTCCTTGCGGAAGGAGACGTAGCCCGCCCGGGGGTAGGTGATGCGCTGCTTGAGGAAGCGGAGGATCTTGTTAATCAGAAGCCCGGCGAAGACTATGACAAAGAAGAAGGCGGAGCTCAAGAACATGGGGAGGGAGGAGGTTTCCGGCAGGGCGATCTCGCCGAAGAAATAAACGCCCAGGAGGAGGAAGATCGCCCCCAGAGCTATCTCGAACAGCCCGTCGTCGTAGAAGCTGCGGACGGTCCGCCGCTCGATGGCCTTGAACTCGTCGTTCATGTTGGCGTCCTTGCCGAAAGTGGTTTGTATAACAAACCTGTTTGCATTATACGGCGCAAACCGGATTTGTCAAGTGAAGAAGGAAAAATAGTTTTATGCCCATCTCCGAGGGACGGTCAGGCGGCATGGTATCCGACCAACGGCGAAATCGCGGGGGTTTAGGCCCCGGAGACGGGAGAAGATCGTAAATTTCGGCGGAGCGCGTTCGCTCCCGCCTCGGCCTGGCTCTTACTCGGCGTAAAGGGCGTCGATGAGATCCTTGTACTTCTTTTCGACGATGTTGCGCTTGATCTTGAGCGTGGGTGTGACCTCGTCCTCGCCGATCTCGAAGTCCTTGTCCAGG
>JAQULS010000051.1 GCA_028749235.1 Acidobacteriota bacterium
CGATCACCTTGCGATAGATCACCCGGTCATCGCCCGGCTGGTAAAAGTCGGGGATGCGGGCGGTCTCGATATAATTCAAACCCAGGTAGAAGCGGCGGGTCGGCTCGTACATCGGGACCGAGGAGGTCTCGATGATGATCAGCCGCCCGCCGGCGGCCCGGACGTACGCTTCCAGCCATTCGACCAGGGCCCGGCCGTGGCCGCGGCCTTGGGCCCGCGGGTCGACGGCCATCCAATACAGATCGTAGGTCCCGGCCGTCAAAGGCGTCTGGCCGTAGGTCATGTAGCCGGCGACGCGCTTCGCCTCGTCTTCGGCGACGACGATGCCGTAGTCCTTCTGGTCCGGCTCCTCGAGATAGGTGTCGATGAGTTCTTCGGCCACCACGATCTCGTCCGTCCGGAAGAATCCGGTCGCTCGGATGAGGTCCATCACGGCGGGCTTGTCGGCGGCGGTCATCGGACGGATCATGACATCCTCTTGCGGTTGCGGGCCTTTTCGATCATCCGGCCCCAGAAGACCTTGTAGTCGATCCCGGCCGCGGCCAGCCCGCGGGCGTATCCCGCGTTGAGGCTGATGTCCGGGTTGGGGTTGACTTCCAGGATGAACGGCCGGCCCTTCTTGTCGACCCGGAAGTCGATCCGGGCGTAGTCTCGACACTCGCAGGCCAGGAAGGCCTTGACCGCCAGGTCCTGCAGCTTGGCCTTGAGCGCGTCGTCGATGGCCGCCGGGCAGACGGGCGGGGTGGTCTGGAAGAGGATGTCCTCGGGGTGCCACTTGGCCTCGTAGCTGCAGATGGAAGGCTGGCCCTCGGGCAGTTTGGTGAAGTCGATCTCCGAAACCGGCAGGGCTTCGGGCTTGTCGGCGTCCAGGACGGCCACGTTGAATTCGCGGCCCTCGATGAACTGCTCGACCAGGACCGGCTCCTCGAAGATCTCCAGGATCCTGGTCACCTGCTTGCGCAGGGCGTCCTCGTCCCGGACGACGGAGTCGGGGTGGATGCCCAGGCTGGCGTCCTCGGTATTGGGCTTGACGATCAGCGGGAAGGGCAGGTCGATTTTTTGATCCGGCGCGTCGACCAGCAGGGCCGGCGCGGTCGGCAGGCCGCTCGACTTGAGCACGGCCTTGCTCTTGAATTTGTTCAGGCAGAGGGCCAGGGTGCGGGAATCGTTGCCGGTGTACGACAAGCCCAGCAGCTCGAAGGCCGCGGCCACGTTGGCCTCGAGCTGCGGGTAGCCCAGGAAGGCCTCGCACAGGTTGATGACCACGTCGGCGTTGAGCGTCTTCAGCCGCTGCAGGAAGTTCATGAAGCTCTTCTGCAGGCTGATGATGAAGGCCGAATAGCCCAGCTCGGTGACGGCCGTCAGGACTTCCTTGGCCGTCTGCTCGACGGACTCCTCCGAAGGCCGGTCGACCTTGCGGCTGGTCAGCGGGTCGTAGCCGTTGTAGGCGATGCCCACCAGGATGCGCTTGCCCTTGAGAGCGGCCATGTCAGTTCATCCCGTAGCGGGCCTTGGCCTCCCCGACGACGCGGAGGATCAGGTCGGTGTAGGAATACCCGGCGGTCCGGGCCGCCTTGGGCAGGCAGGAGTTGTCCTCGGGATTGGGCAGGATGCCGGGCAGGGGGTTGATCTCGATGATGTTCGGCTCGCCGGACTCGTCCAGCCGGACGTCGATCCGGCACCAGTCCAGGATCCGCAGGACGCGGCACGTTTCGGCCACGACCTTCTCGATCCGGGCCTTCAAGTCCGGGCCGAGGTCGGCCGGGCAATGGAAGATGTCCAGCGGCCGGCCGGGCGTGTCCCAGACCCACTTGGCCTCGTAGGAATAGATGGGGTTGGATCCGGCGGGCAGGGACGCATAGTCCACTTCCACGATCGGCAGGATCTCGATCGCCGGATGCGTTCCCAAAACGCCCACGGTGAATTCGCGTCCGGTCAGGAACCGCTCGACGATGACCGGCTGCTTGTAGAGGCCGGCCACGTCGGACACGCGCTCTTCGAGCTCGGCCCGGGTGCGGACGACGTTGCGGTCCTTGATGCCCTTGCTCGAGCCCTCGAAAAGCGGCTTGACGATGGCCGGCAGGGCGACGTCGTCGGGGATCGCCTGGCCGGGCTCGATCGTCCGGAAGGCGGCGTTGGGGATGCCGTGGAAGGAGAGGATCTCCTTGGCCCGCGCCTTGTCCAGGCACAGGCCCAGGGTCAGCGGGTCGGATCCGGTGTAGGGCAGGCCGAGGATCTCGCAGAGAACCGGGACATGGGATTCGCGGTTCGGGCCGTAGAGCCGCTCAGCGATGTTGAAGACCAGATCCGGGCGCAGCTCGCGCAGCCTGAGGTAGGCGTCTTCATCGGCTTCGATGAGAGAGACCTCATGCCGCTGGCGCAGAGCGGAGGCCACGGCTTGGATGGTCTCGTCGGAATCGCACTCGGCCAGGAGGTCGAGTGGAGGCTCGTCGTCTTCGCAGACGGAATCGTCCGGACGACAATTCATCGTGGCGGCCATTCCTGCTTTCGAACTGAAAAGCAGCGCGATCTTCATCGGTCCTTGACCCGGCGCCGCTCAAGCATGAAACAGGTTCCCTTTCGCTCGTTCATCGACGTCTATTATCTTTCGTTTCTAAAATTCTTACCCTTGTTCATGTTTATATATAAACCTATTTTTTTAAATGTCAATACTTTTTACAAAATAAAACACAATTTGTTGGGTTAAATATCCGACCGACCCCCTAAAGGTAGAGCTGTCCGAAAACGCGACATGTCAAAGAACGTAGTCGGGGAAGAGGTAATAGGAGCGCGGCGGGAGCCGGCGGCGGGCCGCGGCATCCTCAAACGGCCGCAGGGGCGACCGGTAGTCGGAGAGCGGGGTCTTGAAGAGGACGAACGTCCCGGCGGCGGCGAGTTCGGCCAGCCGATCGGGATCGATGCGGGTTTCGACGTGGAGAATGACGTTGGCCCCGTGGGCGCGGGCGGCCTTGGCGCAAACGCCGGCGAACGCGACATCATCGGCCGAAGCCAGGCTGCCGTTCGTCAGATGAATCCAGGCGCCGCGGCCGGCCAGCGTTTCGAGGCCGGGATCCAGGGGGCCATGATGCTGATAGACGAAGACGGCGGCGCCCGAGCCGCAATCCCAAGCCAGCGTGGAGAGATCCGCGAAATCGCGGGGCATCGCGGCGTTGGAGGTTTGGATGTCGAGGCCGCTGCGGCCCAGCTCGCGCAGGGCTTCGAGGCCGGGCTCGTCGATCGGCCCGTGCTGAAAGAACACCGCCCAGGCGCATCCGCGCCCCGCGGCTCGGCGAATGAGGATGAGATCGGAAACGGCCCGCTTCACCCGGTCCGACGTGTAGATGTCCGTTCCCGCTTCGCCCAGCCACTCCAGTTCGGAGACGGAGAAGCGGCCCAGGTCGATGAGCCGAAGACGGGCCCGCCGGCGCCGGCACGAAGAAGCCTCGTCGCCGAAGCCGGCGAAATCCAGCCGGTCGTCGCGCAGCGTCAGCGTCCGGAAACCGGGGCGGGCGTCGAGGGGGAGCTCGTCGGCGCGGACGGAGAGGGAGGGCTCGCCTTCGTCGATTTTATGGGCAGCTTCCATGTCTGTCGCGCGATCGTTTCTTTGAACGGGTAGCGTAGCATCGGACTTGGGCCAAGTCAAGAAAGGCTCAGGTCATTCGGCCCCCTTTCCGGAGACTTGGTTTTCCACTATCATGAGGACGGCATGAGCGAAACGGCGGTGCTTCTCTCCGGCGGACTCGATTCGACGACCGCCTTGGCCTGGGCCGTCGCCAAGCGATCCTCGGTCCGTGCCCTGACCTTCGATTACGGCCAGCGCCACCGGATCGAAATCCGGATGGCCCGCCGGACGGCCCGCGGGGCCGGCGTTCCGCTGACCGTCCTCAAGGTCGATCTGGCCGCCATCGGCGGCTCGGCCCTGACCGATCCGTCGATCCCCGTCCCGTCCGTCAAGCGGTTCGCCCACTCCCCCGCCGGCCCCCCGCCGACCTACGTCCCGTTCCGCAACGGCGTCTTCCTGGCCCTGGCGGCGGCTTGGGCCGAGAGCAACGGCGTGCGCGAGATCGTGACCGGCTTCAACATCATCGACTCGCCCGACTATCCCGATACCCGGCCCGCCTTCGTCCGGGCCATGGAACGCGCCGTCAACTTGGGGACGCGGGCGGCCTTCGGCGGCCCGCGGATCCGGATCTTGGCACCGTTCATCGGCAAGACCAAAGCCGATATCGTCCGGATCGGCCTGCGGCTGGAGGCCGATTACGCCCACTCGGTCTCCTGCTATCGGGGCGGCGAGGCGCCCTGCGGGACATGCTCGGCCTGCCTTCTGCGGGCCCGGGCCTTCCGCGAAGTGGGGACGGAGGATCCGCTTATCGTCCGCCTGGAGCGCGTCCGGAGGGGTAAAAAATGAGCTGGACTCTCAATGTCCGCGACCGTTTTTCGGCCGCCCATTTTCTGCGCGAATATCACGGCAAGTGCGAGAAGATCCACGGCCACACCTTCCAAGTCGAGGTCCGGATCGAAATCGCCGAGCTCGACGCGACGGGGCTGGGCATCGACTTCATCCTGATCAAGGAAAAGCTGGCGGCGGTCCTGCCCGACCACAAGCTTCTCAACGAGGTTTACGATTTCAATCCCTCGGCCGAAAATCTGGCCCGGCGCTTCTTCCAGGACCTCAAGGCCTTTTTCCCGGTCAAGTCCGTGACCGTCTGGGAGTCCGAGGATGCCTCGGCCACATACGCTGAAGATCGTTGAAGTCTTCGCCTCCCTCCAGGGAGAAGGCGAGCGCCAGGGCGAGCCGACGATCTTCGTCCGCTTGGCCGGATGCAACCTGCGCTGCCGCTTCTGCGACACCAAGCGGGCGTGGACCGGCGGCCACCCCGCCTCGATCGAAGCCCTCGCGGCCGAGGCGCTGCGGCTTCGCGACCGGACGGGCGCGGGCTGGGTCTGCCTTACGGGCGGCGAACCGCTCGGCCAGGACGTCTCCCCGCTGGCGCGCAAGCTCCGGACGGAAGGGTTCCGCGTCCAGATCGAGACGAACGCCCGGATCGGGCGCCCCGTTCCGGCGGATTGGTGGACGGTTTCGCCCAAGCCCCCGGGCTACGGCATCCAACCGGTCTTTAAAAGGAAGGCCTCCGAAGTGAAGCTCGTTGTCTCGAAGGAGCTGACCTACGCCGCCGTCCGACGCGTGCGGGCCGCCTTCCCGGCCTCGACCCCGCTTCGCCTTCAGCTCGAATCCAACTCCCGCGCCAGTCTGGCCCGGGCGCTGGATCTTCTGGAGCGGGCGGCCAAGGACGGCCTGCCGAACACCCGGCTGGGCATCCAACTCCACAAGATCCTTCGTCTCCCTTAGAAAAAGATCATCTCCCAATTCCGGTAAATGGACCTTAGAATCCGCGGTCGGGCAGGATGAAGAACAGCTTTTTCCCCCTGAAGCCGGATTCTTCGAACTTCTCCGCGACGCGCTCGGCCTCCGCCTTCTGCCCGGTCTTCACGTAGCACTGGCCCAGCGAGATGAGGATCGGCCAGCGGACCTTGGGATTTTTCTCCAACTGGAGGGCGGCCTCGAAGGCATAGGCGGCTTTGGGGAAGTCGCGCGCCTGGAGCAGCCTCGCGCCTTCCGCCCGCAGGCTCTCGACATCGGCGGTGAGCCAGCGGTCGCCGCTCAAGAGGCCTTCGACGAAGGCCCGGAATCCGGGCGAATACATCTTGAAGAGCCCGGCCGGCGCCGCGAGAAGCTCGGCCGAACGGCGCGGCCGGGACGGCGGGACGATCGGCAAGCCGCGCCGCACGAGCTTCCCGTCCTCGCGCAGGGGGACAAGAAGGCCCTTTTCCAGAGTGCCGATATAGGCATAGAACGTCCGTCCCGGATAGGCCCGCATCAGCTCCCGGGTGACGTTGTCGCCCCGATCGTTGGCATAAAGGACGTCGCCGTCGAGCCGCGGCGTGTCGTAGAGGAATCCCGAGCCCCACCACCCGGTCGGGAACCCCGTCAGGGGCGCGTAGAGAAACTTCATGACCACCACGGCGTTATGCAGGCCCAGCGGAGCCAGGGCCTTGTGGATCCAGGCCGAGGAGCCGCACATGGCGTGGTCGTACCGCTCGTAGTACCACTCCGTCCAGGACGGCGCCACCCACTGCGGCAGGCGGACCGAGAAGGCGTACAGGCTGAATGCGGTCAGGACGCCGGCCAGGATCTTTCTCCAGCCCGCTTCGCCGAGCCGGGGGATACGCGACGCCAGAAGCTTCGGCGCCCGGCTCAGGCCGAAGGCGCTCAGGAGAATGAGAAGGGGGACGGCGTCGAAGAACATCCGGGCGCCGAGGACGATGAAGGCTCCCCAGAAAAAAAAGAAGCCGACGACCAGGGAGGCGAACCCGGCCAGGAGAAGGAGGCTTCGGCCGCGCTCCTCCCGCCGCCGCCGGGCCGCCCAAAAAGCGAACGGCAGGAGCCAGAGCGAGGTCAACGGCCAGCCGAAGAGATCCGTATGGATGGCCGCCATGTTCTCGCCGATCTGCACGGCCGAGAGGAGCGGCGTGAAGTCATAGTCCAGGGTGGCGGCCCGCCCGAAGATGACCGAGTAGGCCTGGCCGTAGCGGGCGATGTAGCCGGGCGTCAGGGGATCGCCGGTCGTGGCGGCGTTGTAGGCGAGAAAAAGGCCCAGGCACGCCGCGCCGGCCAAGGTCAGGGCCAGGGCGTTCCGCCAGCGAAGCTTGAGCCTCGCCAGGCTTTTTACCGCCAGGACGATCAGGAAGGGCAGGGCGAAGACCGCCGCGTTGTAGGGGCGGATGAGGAAAGCCAGGCCCAGGCTCGCCCCGGCCGCCAGGCCGTTGCCGACGGTCGGAGCCCGCAGGGAGCGGAAGAAGAAAAGAAGGAAGAGGGCGTTGAAGACCATGCCGGCGGTATGCGACATCATTGTCGATGACATCAGCAGCAGCCAGATGGACAGGGCGCCGAGGACCGAGGCCAGGACGCCCGTCCGGCGGTCGTAGATCTCGATCCCCAGGAAATAAAAGAGGATGATCGCGAAGGCCGCCAGGATGGGATTGACGAGCCAAGGCGCGCGGGCCAGCAGCCCCAGCGCCAGCAGGAAGGGGAAGCCGGGCGGATAGATCGTGTACCAGCGGCCGACGTTGACGACGTGCGGGAAATCGAAAGCCTCGGGAACGGGAGGCAGCGGCGCCGTAACGCCGCCGGTCAGGAAGATGCGGGCCTGGAAGAGATAGGCGGACTCGTCGTGAATGTGGGGGACGCGCTCAAAGACCAGGAGGTTATAACCGGCGCAGAAGAGGAAAACAAAGACGGCGCAAGCCGGCACGGGCCAAGGCGGGAGCGCCCGGCGGCGGCCGGCGGCAATGCGCTTCATGGGCTCCATTGTGCCCAAATGCGGGGCCAAAGGCAATAAACCCGAATGGATCAGGCCCGGCGGCCCGCCCGGGTCAGCCAGACGCCGGCCAGGACGACGGCGGCCCCGACGGCCTGGCCGGGCCGAAACGTCTCGCCCAGGACGAGGGCGGCGAAGGCCGCGGCGACGATCGGCGTCAGGTTGTTGTAGACCGCGGTGCGGGCGTTACCGACCTTATGCACCGAGTAGTACCAGACGATGTAGCCGACGACCAGGGCGAAGACGCCGGAGAAGACAAGCGAGCCCCAAGCTTGCCACGAGACGTCGGCGAACCGGACCGCAGCCATGTCCCGCCATGTCAGCGGCAGGTAGGCCAAGGTTCCGATCCCGACCGTCAGAGCCGAGTATTTAAGCGGCGACATGCGGGTGAGAAAGGGCTTGGCGAAGACCGTGCAGGCGGCCCAAAGCATGGTTCCCAGCAGGAGCCAAACATCGCCGCCGAGGCCGGCGGAGGAGAGGCGGAGGCCGCCGCCGCTCAGAGCGATCACCAGATAGAGCCCGGCGAAAGAGACCAGGATTCCGGCCCAGGAAACGGCCGGGATACGTTCGATGCCGAGAACGGCTCCGAGAAGCGCCACGAAGATGGGCGAAGTGGAGAGGATCAGCGAGGTGTTGGAGGCGGTGGTGCCGGCGATGCCGTGAATGAATATGGCTTGGTAGATGGTGTTGCCGGCGATGCCGAGGGCGGCCAAGTACCAGAAGTCCCGCCGCCCGACCCGGAAGCCCTCCCCCGAGGCGGCCAGGAGGATGACGAATAAAACGGCCGTCAGGAGAAGCCGCCAGCCGTTGAAGGCGTCGGGGGTCATCTCGCGCAGGGATATCTTGATGAACGAGACGTTGACGCCCCAGATGACCACGGCCAGGAGCATCAGCAGGTCGCTCAGGCCGAATCGTCCGCCGTTTTGGGAGGGCATGATGAATCCGGGGGAAAGGGCCGCGAAGCGCCGGGCTATTCTCCGGCCAGCCGGCGGGATCGGGGATACTTGGCTTCCACAAGGCTTCGGATCCCGCCCCGGGGAGTGAACTCGCCAGTCACCGCGGCCCGGGCGGGACGGCAGGCCTTGACGACATCCTCCAGGATGCGGTTGACGGCGTTTTCATAGAAGATGCCCAGATTACGATAAGCCAAGATGTATTCCTTGAGGGACTTGAGCTCCAGGCAGCGGGTCCTGGGGATGTAGCGGATGGTGATCATCCCGAAGTCCGGCAGGCCGGTTTTGGGGCAGACCGAGGTGAATTCCGGGATCTCGATCCCGATTTCGTAGTCGGGGAACTGGTTGGGAAAAGTCTCGATAGCCGGGAGCGCGGTCTTCAAGCCGGCCTTGGCTTCCTTCTCGCTCATTCGCTTCATTGGTCGCATCCTGCTTTTTTTGATACGATATTATACCAAATCCGCGCCCCCGCCAACGGGGGACGCTCGAACGAGGAGTCCATGCGCGCCTGTACCGCCGAGTCCAACCGTTCCCGCTGCAATTGCACTTACGAGCCCTGTCCCCGCAAAAACCTGTGCTGTGAATGCCTGGCCTTCCATTGGGACCAGCGCGAGCTGCCGGCCTGCTTCTTCCCCGACGCCGTGGAGAAGACCTACGACCGGTCCCTGGCCCGCTTCCGCCGGGTCTGCCAGGACGAAGCATGAAGCCCGCGCCGCCGAAAGCCTTGACTTACGGGCCGGTCCCGTCGCGCCGGCTGGGATATTCGCTGGGGCTTGACATCCTGCCGTTCAAGACCTGCTCGATGGACTGCGTTTACTGCCAGCTCGGCGCCTGCGGCAAGACGACCGTCCGGCGGCGCGAATACATCCCGGTCCGGACCGTTCTGGCCCAGGTCCGCCGGGCGCTCAAATCCGGAGCGAGAATCGACGCCGTCACCTTTTCCGGATCCGGCGAGCCGACGCTCCATTCCGGAATCGGCCGCATCATCGCCGGCATCAAGAGGATGACCGGCGTCAAGGTCGTCGTCCTGACCAACTCCTCGACCCTGGCCGGACGGGCCAACGGCCGCGACCTCCTCCAGGCCGATATCGTCGTGCCGTCCCTGGACGCCGCGACCGATCCGGTCTTCGCCAAGGTCAACCGCCCCCACGCCGGGATCACGGCCGAGGCCATCATCGACGGCCTGGTCCGTTTCCGCCGGCGCTTCCAGGGCCGGATTTGGCTCGAAGTCATGCTGGTCCGCGGGATCAACGACGGGCCGGCCCATTTGCGCAAGCTGCGGGAGGCCGTTGAGCGGATCCGGCCGGACCGGGTCCAGATCAACACCGTCGTCCGCCCGCCGGCCGAACCGTCCGCCCGGCCGCTCACGGCCGCCGAACTCGAACGGGCCAGGAAAATACTCGGACCGACGGCCGAGATCATCGCCGATTTTTCGCGCGGCAAGCAGCCCGCCGCGGCCCCGGACGCCTCGGCCGCCCTCCTGGCGGCCTTGGGGAGGCGGCCCATGACGGCCGCGGATCTGGCCCGCTCGCTCGGCCTGTCCAAGCGCGAAATCCTGGCCCTGACCCGGCGCCTGGCCGCCGCAGGCGCCATCTGCTCCGTCCGCCACGCCGGGATCGTTTATTACGAGCCGGCTTAGCTTCCTTTTTAACGATACTTATGATACAGATATCGTTTCAGTGAATCCCCCCGCGGCCCTTTGCGCGTAAGGAGTCCCTCATGATCGATATGACCAATTTTCCCAAGGCCAAGGTCATCTGGTACCAAGGGAAATTCCATGACTGGTCCGAGCTAACCCTCCACTCCATGACCCATGCCCTGCATTACGGAACGTCGGTCTTCGAAGGCATCCGGGCCTATCCCACGGCCAAGGGGCCGGCCGTCTTCCGCTTGCCCGAGCACGTCGACCGGTTCCTCGTCTCGGCTTCCGTAATCAAGATGCAAACACCGTACCCGAAGGAGCAGATCGCCGCCGCCATCCTGGACACGGTCCGGGCGAACGGCCTCGAGTCCTGCTATATCCGCCCCCTGTTTTTCTATTCCTACGGCAACCTCGGCCTGGTTCCCAAGGCTTCGCCCGTCGAGCTCGTCATCGCGGCCTGGGAATGGGGCGCCTATCACGGCGACGGCGCCGCGGCGGGCCTGTCCGTCTATCTCCTGCCCTGGCGGCGCCTCCATCACAGCCAGATCGACATGAGAGCCAAGCTGGGCGGGGCCTACGTCCAATCCTCGATTTGCGGATTGGAAGCGCGCGACAAGGGCTGCGACGAGGCCGTCTTCCTGAACATCGAAGGCCGCATCGCCGAAGGCCCCGGCGAAAACATCTTTACCGTCAAGGACGGGATCCTCAAGACCAACGCCCGCTCGGAATCGATCCTGGAAGGCATCACCCGGACGAGCGTGCTCGAGATCGCCGCCGACCTCGGATACAAGACGGCGGTCGGCCCCATCACCAAAAACGATTTCCTCGCCGCGGACGAAGCCTTCTTCACCGGCACGGCCGTCGAAGTCGTCCCCATCACCCGGCTGATCGACGGCTCCGAAGGCGCGACGCCGAAGCCCGTGGCCATCGGGACCGGCCGGGCCGGCGAGGTTTGCGGCCGTATCCGGGAAACCTATCTCGACATCGTCCGCGGCCGGAACTCCCGCTACGAGAAGTGGCTGACATACGTCCCGAAGTGATCCGCCTCCGTTCGAGGCGGGCGGCCGCTTCGGCCCTGGCCGCGGCCATCCTCTTGACTCTGGCCGGCGCCCCTGTCGCCCGGGGAGTCGGCCCCGGCCCGTCCCCGACTCTTGCGGCCATCCAGGTCGACCGGCTTGAAAACGGATTAACGGTCGTTTCGCTTGCGCTCCCGGACCCGGACTTCATCGTCTTCGCCACGATCATCCGGGCCGGGGCGCGCAACGAGACGGAGCCCGGCACGGAAGGTTTCGCCCGTCTCATCGAACACCTGGCGGCCAAGGAGCCGCGGCAATCCCCCCGCGGCCTTGATCCCGACCTGGCGATCCGGATAGGGGCGAAGGTGACCGGCTTCGCCGGGGCCGATGCCACCATCCGCACGATCGTCTTCGGAGGCCGGGAAAACCTCGAGGATGTCGTCCGCGGCGAAGCCGACCGTATCATCAACCTCGAATTCGACCCGGAGACGGTCCGGCGGGAAGCCGCCGTCCTGGCCGCCGAATCGGAAACGCCGGCCGCCGACCCGGACGGCCGGCTGGTCGAGGTCCTGCGCCGGACGGCCTTCGCGTCCCATCCTTACGGCCGTCCGGAGCTCGGAACACGGGACGAGATCCTGTCCCTCCCCGATCGGATCGCCGCCGGCCAGCTTTTCAAGAAGCGGCTCTATACGCCCGACAACGTCATCCTCCTGGCGGCCGGCGACGTGGTCCGCGAGCGCCTCCTGGCCCTCGTTCGGCGGCACTACGGCGGCTGGGAGAAATCGAACTTCGAGATCGTGGTTCCGCCCGAACCCGGTGCGGACGAGCCCCGCCGGGTCCGGGTCGCCTGGCCCATCCCGACCAGGGCCCGCCTCGCCATCGGTTTCCGGGCCCCCGCGTTTTCGGACCGGGAGCCCGATCACGCGGCCCTTGATCTCCTGGCCGCCGCCGCCTTCTCGCCGTCCTCCCCCCTCTTTGAACGCCTGGTCCGCCGGGACCGAAAGGCCCTGACCCTGGATGCGTTCGTCGACGACCGGAGAGATCCCGGACTTTTAATCGTGCGGGCTTCGGCCGCCACCGAAGCGGATCTGCCCGTCATCGAGAAGGCGATCCTGGATGAGGCCGAGCATCTCAGAGCCGATTTCATCACGGTCCCGGCGCTTCTCGCCGCCCGGGCCGGCCGCCGGCACGCCCGGCTCCTGGCCATGGAGACGACGGAAGAAACGGCCGCCGTTCTGGCCGGGATCATCGGTTTGACGGGCGATCCGGAAAGCCTCGGCCGTTTGAGCGGGCTCTACGAAAGCGTCGGCGTCGCCGAGATCCGCGAGGC
This sequence comes from Acidobacteriota bacterium, assembly GCA_028749235.1. Classification (GTDB taxonomy): domain Bacteria; phylum Acidobacteriota; class Aminicenantia; order Aminicenantales; family UBA4085; genus UBA4085. The sequence goes on from JAQULS010000051.1 coordinate 12,321, forward strand.
GGCGCGCCGCTTCCTCCAGCCCGCCGCGACCGCGATTCTCGCCCCGGGAGAACCACCCGCGCCCGCGGTCCCGGACGCCGGAGCCGCGAAGGAGGACCGCCCATGATGGGCCGCGGAACGGCCGCGGTCCTGGCCCTGGCCTTGCTCGGGTCGATCTTGGCCGGCCCCGGGTGCCGAAGGGACGATCCCAAGGCCCTCGGCTTCGAACTCCTGCCCTCGGATGAAGGGCCTTTTGTCGCCATCCGGCTCCTCGTCGAGGTCGGTTCGGCGTTCGATCCTCCCGGCAAGGAGGGCTTGTGCCGCCTGGCTTGGTCCGTCCTGGCCGGCGGGGGCAGCCGGGTCCGGAGTGCGGCCGAGATCGCGGCCGCCCTCGCGCCTCTCGGCACGGAGATCCGCCTCGACGTCGGCAAGGAGGCGTCGGCCTTCTCCGCGACCGTGCGCCGCGAGGACCTGGATGCGCTGTACGCCGTCTTGCGCGAGACCCTCCTTGACCCTGGCTTCCGGGAGGGCGATTTCGAACGGTTGAAGGCTGAACAGATCGACGGCTTGCGCGAATCGCTGGCCGGCGGACGGGACGAGCGCCTGGCCGGGGACATCCTGGGCGGGATGATCCATGCCGGCCAGCCCTACGGCCGCGCCGAGGCCGGAACGTTGGTCTCAGCCGGCTCGATCACCCTCGACGAGGTCCGGGACTTCTACCGGGAGCACTTCGTCAGGGGCAATCTCACCTTCGGCCTGGCCGGCAGCTATCCGGCCGGATTTCCGGATCGCATCCGGAAGGATTTCCTGGCCCTTCCCGCTTCCTTCACGCCAAGGCTCGTCCCGCAAGCCCCGGGCCGCCCCCGCGGCATCGAGGCCGTCCTGGCCGAGCGTCCGGCGGAAACCTCCGCGGTCATCCTGGGCGTCCCGATCTCGGCGACGCCGGACGACGACGACTTTTTCGCCCTCTGGATCGCCGCGGCCCATCTCGGAGAGCCCGGCCTGGCCTCGGCCCGCATGGTCCAAGCGATGCGCGACGACCGCGGCCTCGGGCGAGGCGGGACGGCGGCCGCGGAGTCTTTTTGTCCCGGTCTCGAAGGCCTCTCCTCCCCCGGTCTCCCTCTCCGGTTCCAATACTTCACCGTCCGCTTTCACCCGGTCAACGACGCGGCCGCTCCGTTTCTCGTCCGCTGGGCCGTCCGCGAGCTCGGGCTCATGGCGGAGGAAGGATTGACCGAGGAACGGTTCGTCCTGATCAGGGAGCACTTGATCCATTCGCTCGGCCTTCGCGGCCGCTCTCTCGGGGACCGCTTGGCCCGCCGCATGGAAGCGCGCGCCCTCGGCCGCGCGGACCTGCTGGATGAAGCCGCCCGGATCCTGCCCCGGCTCTCGGTCGGGGACATCCGGGCCGCGGTCAGAAAATATCTCTCCCCCAACGCCCTCTTCCTGGCGGCGGTCACGAAAGACGCCGTCGCCTTCCGCGATGCCCTGACGGCCGCGACGGCTCCGCCGGAAAGGCCGGGTAACGCCGGCCTGGATACTTCGGCCGAAGACGAGGCCGTCCGGGCCTACCCCCTGCTTCTGCGGCCCGACGGCGTTCGAATTATCTCCGCGGAAGAATGGATCCGCGCAATCGACGGCCGGATCGCGATTCAAGTACAATAGGCCTCGCGTTCGAAGCCGGGGATCGAGGAGGAAACCCATGACCGTCCGCCGGACCCTTTCCGTCTTGACGGCGGCTCTCGCCGTGGCCGGACTGGCCGCGGCTTTCGCCGCCGCCAAACCCGCCGCCCAGGATCTTTTGCGGGGCCTCGGCGCTCCGCAGGACTTCTCTTCCTCGCGCGTCTCCTCGTACGACCGGAGCGGAGGGAACAAGGATTCCCTGACCATCCCGCCGGGCGGGACGGCGGTCCTGGCCGAGCTCAAGGGCCCCGCCGCCATCCATCACCTCTGGGTCACGATCGCGGCCGAGGCGTTCTACGGCCGCAAGCTCGTCCTGCGGATGTACTGGGACGGCGAAGCTTCGCCCTCGGTCGAAGCGCCGATCGGGGATTTCTTCGGCGTCGGCCACGGCCTCAACCGGAACCTTTCCTCCCTGCCGATCACGAACTCGTCGGAAGGGCGGGCCCGGAACGCCTACTGGTACATGCCCTTCGCCAAGTCCGCCCGCGTGACGGTCACGAACGAAGGCCGGCGCGAAGTCCCGGCGTTCTACTATTACATCGACTACCGCAGGCTCCCCGCCCTGGCGGAGGGAACGCCCGCTTTCCACGTCCAGTACCGCCAGGACTTCCCGCCCGCGGCCGGAAAAAATTATCTCATCCTGGACGCCGAGGGCCGGGGCCACTACGTCGGCTGTCATTTGAGCGTCCTCCAGCGCGGCCTGGGCTGGTGGGGCGAGGGCGACGACATGATCTTCATCGACGGGGAGAGCGCCCCCTCGCTCAACGGCACCGGCTCGGAGGATTACTTCTCCGACGCCTGGGGCATGCGCGAATCCAGCGGCCTTTTCTACGGCTGCCCGCTGCAGGAAGAGGACTTCCAGGCCGGCTCCAAGGCCTCGGTCTACCGTTTCCACATCCCCGACCCCATCCCCTTCCGGAAATCCATCCGGGTGACCATCGAACACGGCCATGCCAACGATCGCTCCGACTACGATTCGTCCACCGCGTACTGGTACCAAGCCGAGCCGCACAAGCCCTTTCCGGCCTTCCCCGCGGTCGAAGCCCGGCTTCCGTTGGCCCTGGAGCCGCCTTCCGATTTCGTCCTGCCGGCCTGGCGCAAAGGCGGCGCGACGGATGCCGATCTCTACGAGAACGAGGACGGCTCGGTCAAGCTCAAGGCGGGCAAGCTCGTCTCCAGCTTGACTTCCTATTACGGCCCGAACGGCGATCGCTACCCGGTCCTGGCGACGGACGGAGCCCGGCCGGGTCACGAGGTCGAGCTGGCGTTCGGCGTCGATATCGAAGACGTTTATGATCTCGACCTGTACCTGCTGCGCGGACAGGCCTGCGGCGATTTCGAAATCACCGGATGTGTCACGGGCGCGACCCGGGCCAAGATGGAGCCCCCGGCTTTCAAGGGCTACGCCGCGGAAAGGGAATTCGCGATCCTCTCTCTCAAAGACCTACGGCTCGCTCCGGGCATGTCCCGCCTGACCTTCCAGGTGACCGGAAAAAACGACGCCGCCCTGGGTTACGAGATCGGGCTCATCGGCTATCGCTTGACGCCCGCCCACAGGAAATTCCTCACCGAGTGGAACCTGGCCGGACCGTTCGACGCGCCCGACATGGACGCGCTGGCGGTCGGCGGCCCTCCCGAAGCGGAATCGGACCTGTCGGCCGCCTTTATCGGCAAGGACGGGAAGCCGGCCGGATGGAAAAAGATCCGGGCCGGAGGAAGCGGCGCCTTCGATCTGAACGCGCTCGTCCAGCCGAATGAGCGGGTCGCGGTCTACGCTCTGGGCTGGGTGAAGGCGCCGGAGGCCGGGCCGGCCTGCTTCCTGTTGGGCAGCGACGACGGCGCGCGCCTCTGGATCAACGGCGAGCTTGTCCATGACAATCCGGCCTACCGGGCCGTGACCACGGACCAGGACAAAGTTGCGGTGCGGCTCAAGAAAGGCTGGAACAAGGTCCTGCTCAAGATCGTTCAGGGCGACGGCGGGTTCGGCTTCCAGGCCCGCTTCGCCGACCCTGACGGAAAGCTCGTTTGGAGCGCGGAGCCGCCTGGTAACTGAGCGGCCGAAAGCGGGGAGAGGAATGCCCGAAAGGACGAACACGGAGAAACGGCGGGGGCCGGCGGTCTGGACGGCCGCGGAAGGCGCGGTTCTAGCCCGCCTGAACGCCCCGTTCAAGGTCCAGGCCTGGCTTAACGGGATCGCCTACGATCCCGAACCGGGAACCGCCTCGCCCCGGCGGATCCTGCGGGAACGCAAGGCCAATTGTTTCGAGGGGGCCATGTTCGCCGCGGCCGCGCTCCGTTTCCACGGTCGGCCGCCCCTGCTCGTGGACATGCGCTCGCATCACGACGACGACCACGTCCTGGCCGTCTTTCGCGAGAACGGGGCCTGGGGCTGTGTCGCCAAGTCCAACTATACCGTTCTCCGCTTCCGGGAGCCGGTTTACCGGACGATTCGCGAGCTCATGGCCTCGTACTTCGACGTCTATTTCAATCCCCTCGGAGAAAAGACCCTGCGCGAATTTTCTGTCCCCTTCGACCTGTCGCGATTCGACGCGCGCGGCTGGATGACGACGGAAGCCGACATCAGCTGGATCGGGGACGCGTTGGACAAGGCCCGCCACACGCGCTTCCTGACTCCGGCCCAGCTTCGGGCCTTACGGCCGGTCGATCCCGTCCTGGTCAAGGCCGGCCTCCTGGGCGCCGATCCCCGGGGCCTCTTTAAGCTTTGAATCCGCCGCAAAAGGGGATTCGGCCCTTGTTACTTCCCCGGCATATGAATCCGGACCGATGAGATCCGGTTGTTCAGCTTGTTGGGGATCTCCCGGAGATTGGCGAGGCTGGTTCCCGGCCCCATATCCGCCGGCTCCAGGGTAAATCCGCTGAAGTTGGGATTCTGGTAGAACGTGGCGACTTCGCCGGCGTGGCTGGGCCCTGCGAAAATCTGAAGCGACGAGACTTCATCGTCGAAGTCCTGCAGTTTAAAATCGGTCAGGTCCTGTACGATCGTCCGCCGCCGCCCCTCAAACGCCCTGTCGGCGAAAATCTGGACGATCAGCGGCACCGCGGGCGAGGACGGGACATGGACGCTGGTGATCTCGATCGAGGAGATCTTGTGGCCCAAGTCGAGGGGCGATTTGTGGACGCTTGGATACTCGCCCGGCCCGACCTCGACGTATTTGCCGGTGAAGTCCTTATCCGTATACAGGCGCACGACATCGCCGGGCTGATAGTCCGGACCGCGCATGATCTTCAGCGAGGCGATGTCGTTGTCGAATCCGACGAGCTTGAGCTCGGCTTCATTGGAGATGATATGGCGACTGCGGCCGCGATAATCCTCTTCCTTGAACGCCTGGATGAGAAACTTGACGGTCATGGGTACCCTCCCGCGAAAAGATGGCGATGGAGAGAGAATAATCCGGCCGGGACGGTTTGGCAAGGGCCGGCCCGAACGGGGGAATCCAATCGGCCAGACGTCCGCTCTAACGCGCCGCCCTCGCGGGGACATACAAAAAATCGTCCCAACGAGGACTGCGCTCAGAGTCCCGTTTTCTGGAATCGGGAAGCTCGCCTCTTTAATACGGCTCAGGCCGGTGAGAACTCCGCTTTAACGCGCCGCCCGGAAGCGCGGACGATATCCCAGGCCAGCCGGACATGCCGCTCCTGCGTCAGCCGGGACCCCACAACCATGCGCAGGGCGAAGCGGCCGCCGAGGACGGTATGGGTCAGGAAGACCCTTCCCGAAGCGTTGATATCGTCCAGCAGGGCCCGGTTGAGCCTATTCAACGCCTCCTCGCCGCGGCCGTCATTGAGCCGGAAGCAGACCAAGCCCAAGGGCGAGGGCGCCAGGACCTCGAAGTCCGGCTCCTCCATGGCCCAACCCCGGAACAGCCGGGCCAGCCGCTGGTGCTCGCGAACGAAGGCCCGCAGGCCCTCGACGCCGTACGACCGGATGACGAACCACAGCTTGAGGGCCCGGAAGCGGCGCCCGAGCTGGATGCCCCAGTCACGGTAGTTCTTGACGTAGGGATCGACCCCCGTCTTGAGATACTCGGGGTGGATCTCGAAAGTCCGGATCAGGGTGCCCGGATCTTTCACGAAATAAGCCGAGCAATCGAAATTGGTCAGCATCCACTTGTGGGGATTGAAGACGAACGAGTCGAGCTTCTCCGCCCCGTCCAGGATCCAGCGATTTTCGGGGCAAAGGGCGGCCGTCCCGCCGTAGGCGCCGTCGGCGTGAAGCCAGAGGCCGTGCCGGGAAGCGATCTCGCCGATCGGCTTGAGCGGATCGATCGCGGAGGAGGAAGTCGTGCCCAGGGTGGCGGCGACGAAGGCGGGCTGAAACCCGGCCGCCTTGTCGCGAAGAATGGCTCCCTGGAGCGCTTCCGGATTCATGGCGAAGCCGGAGTCCACGGGAACCAGCCGCAGATTCTCCCGGCCGTAACCGGCGATCTTGATGCCTTTTTCCAGGCTGGAGTGCGTTTCGGACGTGGCATAGACCGTTAAAGGCCGGCGCAGGCCCTTCTCGTTGGCTTCGAAGCCCGTGGCCCGCTCCCGGGCCGAAAGCAGGGCGCAGAGGGTGGCGGTGGACGCGGTGTCCTGAATGACCCCGGAAAATCCTTCCGGCAGGCCGATCATTTTCCGCAGCCACTCCATGACCCGGTCTTCGAGCTCGGTCGCGGCGGGAGAAGTCACCCAGCTCATGCCCTGGGCCCCGATCCCGGCCGTCAGAAGCTCGGCCAGGATAGATTCGGGGCTGTTGTTGGCCGGGAAGTAAGCGTGCCAGCCGGGATGCTGCCAATGGGTCATTCCGGGCATGATTATCTTATTGAAATCATTGAAGATCTCTTCCATCCGTTCGGCCTTTTCGGGAGGTTCGGCGGGCAGGCGGGCCGCGATTTCCCCGGGTGAAACGACGGCGCGGACGGGCCTTTTTTCAATCGTTTCCAGATAATCGGCTATCCAATCAACGAATTCGTGCCCGTAGCGTCGGAATTGGGAGTTATCCATGGGAGCCTCGCGAGACCATAAAAATGCATTCCGGAAGGCTCGAATTCTAGTCCAAGCCGTCTTTTCAGTCAAAAGCCACCCGAATAAGGCCTGCTTTTCGACTACTCATCGGGAAAACACGTCTCCGGAATATCTTTTTTAGCCCGGAAAGACGTTCGGACGCCATCCTGACGCTATTTTTTAAAAAAAGATAAAAAAAGATTGCCAATTTATAACAACCTGTGATATAATATTAAATGTAGTCAGTGATCGGGGAACAAAAAATCAATTAAGATCGGTTTTTTCCTTTGTTTTCTTCCATTTGGCGGTCTCTTGCGCCGTATCCCGTCTCCCTGTTTCCGGCACCCTTTCGCATCGTCCGCCCCACCGTTCTGATCCGGGCATGCAACCTATCCCGGGTAGAGAACGTTTAATTAAGTGAAATGAGAAAAACGATGCGCCATCGAGATTACAACAGGATCGATCGCGAGACGCACCTCCTTTTTCCCCTCCTCTAACTCCCTCCCATTTGAACGGCCGCTCCCTCGCACCCGCGAGGGAGCGGCCGCATTGTTTCAGACAGGGTGGACGAGTTTCCGGCTCCGGCCATTTGACAGCCGGGCCGCCAAAGACTAATCTATGGGAGTGGGTTGTCCGGCCGTGAGCCGGCGTACCCACCGGGTTCGAACGAAGGGAAGTCCGTCATATGCGGACGCAGCCCCCGCTACTGTAATCGGGTACAAATCCCGGATGACGCCACTGCCTTCGTGCCCTTGCGGGCACGAGGACGGGAAGGCCCGGGAGGAGGACGATCCGAGAGCCAGGATACCTTCCTCGAATCCATCGACCCGGCTTCGTGGGGAAGCCCGGGCGGATTTTTTTTATAGCGGGGGCGCCAAAGGAAGGTTGCCATGGTTCGCCCCGCTATCGTTTCTCTCACCGCCCTCATCGCCCTGCTTGCTTCCTCGCCGGTCCTCGCCGGCCAGGCGGCCCAGGATCCCCCGCTCCGCCACGAAGTCGTGGTTTCCGCCACCCGCATCGAAACGCCGGTCAAAGAGGTGGCCAGCTCGGTGACGGTTCTTACCCGCCAAGACCTCGACCGCTCAAGCCGGACAAACGTCCTGGACGTCATCCAGGACGAGCTCGGAATAGTCGCGGTCCGCAACGGCGGTCCGGGCGCCGCCTCGTCGGCTTTCCTTCGCGGCGCCAACTCCGAGCACGTTCTGGTCCTCCTCGACGGCGTCGCCCTCAACGACCCGATCAATCCCTCTCGCTCCTACGACCTGACCCATCTGACTCTCGACAACGTCGAGCGGATCGAGGTCCTGCGCGGCCCCCAAAGCACGCTCTACGGCTCGGACGCCCTGGCCGGCGTCATCAACATCATCTCCCGGCGAGGGGCCGGAAAGCCTTCGGGGACGGTTGAGACGTCGGGCGGATCGTACGATACCTGGCGCGGCGCGGCGAACATTTCGGGCGGCGCCGGGCACCTGTCCTACGCTTTCGGATTGTCACGTTATCAAACCGGGGGCCTGTCGGCCGCCTCGACCGCCTACGCCGGCAATAACGAAGCCGACGGCTACGTCAACACGACTCTCTCCGGCAACGTCGGCTGGGCCTTCTCGCCCTCGACCGAAATCGGCCTTTTCGTCCGGGCCGTGGACGCCCGCTCCGATATCGACGGCTTCGGCGGCCCTTACGGAGACGACCCGAACAGCCTCCAGGACTACAGCTCCCGGCTGGCGGGCTTGCGGGGGCGCGCTCTCCTTCTCGGCGGCCGCTGGGAGCTGAAAGCCTCGATCTCCTATCTCGGCGCCGACCGCGACAACGACAATCCCGTCGACGATGCGCATCCCTACGATTCCGAAACCGGATCGTACCTCAGCCGCATGGCCAAGCTCGACATTCAGAACAATCTTTTTCTCTCGGACGCCCAGACCCTGACCTTCGGCGGCGATTGGCAGCGCGAGAGCGGGGAGTCCAGCTATCTATCCGAGAGCGCCTGGGGGCCTTACGAAAGCGACTTCCCGAACCGCCGCGCCGATCGGATCGGCGTGTTCGCCCAGGACCAGATCCGGATCGGCGGCGTGTTTTTCGCCACGGCCGGGATCCGGCTGGACGACCATAGCCGGACCGGGACGTCCCTGACCTGGCGCATCGCCCCGGCCCTGGTTCTCAAGGCGACCGGGACGCGGCTCAAGGCCACCGTGGGCACGGGCTTCAAATCGCCGTCCCTCTATCAGCTCTACGCTCCCGGCACGGCCTGGGGGCCGATCGGCAACGAGTCGCTGCTGCCCGAGCGCAGCACGGGCTGGGACGCGGGCCTCGAACAATCGTGGGCGGAGGGGCGCTGGCTGGCCGGACTGACCTGGTTCCGCAACGATTTCCGCGATCTCATCGACTACGATTACAGCCTCGGCTACGTCAACATCGGCCGAGCCCGGACGCAGGGCTGGGAGATCTTCATCCGGTTCCAGCCTTCGGCGGCCGCCGACATCCGGCTGTCCTACACCCGGATGGACGCCCGCGATCTGGACGCCGGGACGGTCCTGCCCCGCCGGCCCAGGGATAAGGCCGCCGCCGAAGCGTTCTGGCGCCCCCTCCCGAAATGGGAAGTGCGCCTGTCCGCGGTCTATGTCGGCAGCCGGCCCGACCGGGACTACACGGCCGCGGGATATCCCACCGTCACCCTCAAGAATTATTTCCTGGCCGGCGCCGAGGTCTCCTTCCAGGCCGGTCGTCGGACGCGCCTTTTCGTGCGGCTCGACAATCTGTTCGACGAGCGTTACGAGACCGTCTACGGCTACGGAACGCCGCGCTTTTCGGCTTACGGCGGCGTGCGAGTCGGATTCGGAAAATAAAGGCGGCGTCAGCCGAGGTGGTCGAAGAGTATCTTCGCGGCGATGCCGATCAGAACCAGGCCGCCGGCGAGCTCGGCCCATTTCCCCGCCCAGCGTCCGGCCAGGGGACCCAGCTTCGCTCCGACCGCGGTCAGGGCAAAGGCGACAACGCCGATGACCAGGGCGGGGTAGACAACCGGAACGCCCAGTGCCGCCAGTCCCAACCCCGCGGCCAGGGCGTCGATGCTCGTGGCCAGAGAGAGGATGACGAGGCGGCCGCCGCGGGTCGGATCGGAGCCGATCGCGCCCCCGGATCCCCTCTTTTCGCGCCGGAGGGCTTCGACCATCATTTTGCCGCCGATGAAGACCAGCAGGCCGGCCGCGAGCCAATGGTCGTAGTCCCGGATGAGGCCGACGACGGTCCGTCCCGCGGCCCAACCCAGGATGGGCATGGCGAACTGGAACAGCCCGAAATGGAAGGCCAGGCGGAACGTCTGCCGCGATGAGCAGCCGCGCATGGACAGACCGACCCCCACGGCCACGGCGAAGGCGTCCATGGCCAGGGCCAACGCGAGGCCCAAAACGACGAGAAGGCTCATAAGGGGTTAATTTACCAGAAAACGGCCCGCCGCACATATCCGCCTCCCATAAAAGTGGATATTTAAGGGCGGCCGTGAAAGAGGTATACTATTCGGCTTCATGAGCGAGAACATCGTCCTCCGGGGAGTTCGCGTCCACAACCTCAAGAACGTCAATGTGGACGTACCGCTGGACAAATTTATCGTCGTTACGGGGGTCAGCGGATCGGGCAAGTCCAGCCTGGCCTTCGACACCCTGTACGCCGAGGGACAGCGCCGGTACATCGAGTCGCTTTCGTCCTACGCCCGCCAGTTTCTGGAGCGGATGGACAAGCCCGAGGCCGATCTGATCGAGGGCCTGCCGCCGGCCATCGCCATCCAGCAGAAAGGCGCGAGCAAGAATCCCCGCTCCACGGTGGCCACCGTCACCGAAGCCTACGACTACCTCCGCGTCCTCTACGCCCGGATCGGGACGGTTCACTGCCTGCAGTGCGGCCGCCCCGTGGGCCGGGACACCATCGACGCCATGGCCGACGCCCTGTTGACCGGCGCGACCGGGACCAAGGTGACCATCAGCTTTCCCTGGCCGGCCGAGAAGGGGCTGGCGCCGCTGAAGAAGCTGGGATTCTATCGCCTCATCCGGGGCGGCCGGGTTGAGACCTTCGAGGAAGCCTCCTTCGGCAAGGCCGAAAGCCTGGACGTTTTCGTCGACCGGCCCGTCCTTGACCCGGCCGACCGCGACCGGCTGGTCGATTCCCTCGAGCTCGGGCTCAAGCACGGCGGCGGCCGCATCCGGGTCGAGGCGGAGGACGGCCGGACTTGGCCGTTTTCCGACAAGCTCGAGTGCAAGGTCTGCGGCCTGTCCACCGAGGACCCCTTCCCGAACCTGTTCTCGTTCAACAACCCGCATGGGGCGTGTCCCGACTGCCACGGC